>DAOUVJ010000226.1 GCA_030667705.1 Promethearchaeota archaeon
CTCTTTCATATGCTTTTCTAATGTCTAAATCTTTATTCAATGAAAAACACCATCCTCTTTAAATGAGAAATTAAATTAAGTTCTGTATTTTTAAATATCAAAGAAACATAGTTGTTATATTTAATTAAAAATTTTAATTATCATGCTAAATGTTGGAATCATTGGAACTGGAGTTATTTTCGATTTACACATTCTCGGTTATCTGAATAATGCAGATGCTAAAGTTGTTGCTCTATGCAATAGGACTAAAGAGAAAGCTAAAGAGAAAATTCAAAAATTCAAATTAGATAAAAACATTCCAATTTATTCCGACTATAAAGAAATGCTAGATAAAGAGGATATAGATATTATTGAGATCTTATTACCTCATAACCTTCACGCCGAGGTAACTCTCTATGCTACAAAGAAGGGTATAAAAACTATTTCAGTGCAAAAACCTATGGCTCTAACTTTAGAAGAAGCGGATGATATGATTAAAGCTTGTTTAAAATCGGGTTCAATATTATCTGTGTATGAAAATTTTTTCTTTGCACCTCATATAATGAAAGCTAAAGCATTGTTAGACGAGGATTATATAGGGGAAATATCTTCAATTAGAATCAAAGTTGCAATTGGAACCAAAGGTGGATGGGAAGTTCCAAAAAGCGCTAATGCTTGGAGAAGGGATCCAAAACAGATCGGTGGCTCAAAAAATGGCTCCCCCATACTATTTGATAACGGATGGCATGCTTTTGCATTAGGATATTGGATTTTCAATGAAGAAATTGAGAAGGTTTTTGCTTGGACAGATTTTTTTTCTGGAATCGATGCACCCGCTTATGTAATGTGGAAATGTAAAGAAAAAGATGGACAACTCGTTCCTAAATACGGTAACATGGAATTTGTGCTAATGCCAGAAATGAAAATCCCTTCAAATTATTATAACACGGATGAATTCATTGAAGTAATAGCAAGTCGTGGATTAATGAAGATTAATCAAGGTACATCTATTGGAAATGTAATGACAAGTTCAAAAATTTTTGCTCCAATTGTATTAATTAGGGATGGAAAAGTTGAGAGTATAAGTGATTTTGAATTAGATTGGAAATATAGTTTCATTAATGCTACTCAACATTTGATTGAAGTTGCTAAAGGTAATAAGGAACCAATATTATCTGGAGAACAAGCTAGAAATGTGTTAAGATTTAATTTAGCTGCTATAAAATCAGCAGAATTAGGTCGAGATATATACCTTGATGATATGATTTAATACATTTTTATTTCTCATATTGGTATTTGAACACATCATGTTCCAAACCCTGTTTTATCCCTTTTCTCAGATCGGATCTTGATCTTCTATTATACTTAGTCAATCCTCCTTCGACAAGATTAACAGGTTGTTTTACGGAGCACGATTGATTTTGCTCATTTTCTGCTGTAATCTCATTCCATGTTACAGTTCTTTTTTGTTGATGTGAAATATACGGCATTTTTGCAAATATACACAAGTCTCTTCCTTGTTCGCCAGTGTATATGGGAGTTCCTCCTTCTTTTATTACTTTTATGAAATGCTCAGTGGAATTAATAAAAGAATATCTCCAATCTCTAGGTAGATCCTTTCCATAACTCTTCACTTCGCCATCAACATAAGTTACAATTGGAGGATTTTCAAGACTTTTAGATACAAAATTACCTCCTGAAGTACATTGATTTAACCACATGATTCCTTTAGTACCCGAAATTTCAATGAATTCGTCACAATCATAATAATTGCTTGGATAGTAGACATTTGTAGCCATCGTAAATTGCATCGTACCGTATTTGGGAGGTTCATTAGGACTTTGGCTTGGATATTTCCAAAGCATGTAACTTGGCGCATCCATGACTGAAGTAAAATAATCAATCCATCCGTGCAATTTTTCAACTTTCTGTTGCCCCATCAGCCATAATGCTAATGAAAATTTATGAATTCCATCATCGTACACTAATGGCCCACCACCACAAGTGTCTACTTTAATTCGCCATATGAGAGATTTAAGCCCTCTGGGCATGCTTGGACCTCCTGTTAAGATCGTGTTGATTCTAAAACTGAGAAGTTCTCCTATGATTCCATTATCTAATAACTCTTTAGCTCTAAGATAAGGAGGATAAAATCTGAAATTTTCATATAGTTTTAATTTTACATTTTCTTCTTCACAAATTTTAATCATTCTTTCACAATCGGTAATAGTGTGAGCCAAGGGTTTTTGAACCGAGATTCCAAGTATTCCTGCTTTAGCCGCGTATTCAGTCATTGGATAATGAAGGTGATGAGGAGTAAGGATTTCTATAATATCAAGATTCTCATGATCTATCATTTTTTTAAAATCAGTATATATTTTTAAAGTTCGAAGTCCCCACCTTTCTAACTTTTCTCCCACGTTAGAAACATCAATATCACTCACAGCAACCAATTCAGCATCTTGAGAATGGATATAGCCTTGTATGTTTAGATTGGCAATATCTCCTGTTCCAATGATTCCTACACGTAGCATAAAAAATTTATATCATCATTTTTTGATAATCATTTAAATTATATTGCGATTATAAATTTTTATATGAAGTGAATTAGCTGAATCAGAAAAATAAATAAACAAAAAAAAAAAGGCAATATTTGTTAAAATAAAGTAAGTAGGTTTTATTCCATATTTTCCATTGCCATTGCTAAAATTTCGCCATATGCGATGGCATCTTGAAGATTTCCTTCGATAACTAAATCTCCGGACATGTAAGCGCTTGTTGAATCAAGTTCACCTGATCCTAACCCTGCCCAAGTTGCACCGTTAGCCGACATTGTTACTCCAGGGTCTTCAACTTCTCCTTCTGCATAATCGAATTTTCCTTCACCTAAAATGACATAATATTTATAATCAGCGTCAGTGACAATCATTTGAACTTTAGTTTCATCCATATCTCCAAGTTCTTCTTTTAAGTCTTCATCTTCTGCAGCAACTTGCTTGACAAACTCATACATTTTTAAAGCATCAGAGGGTTGACCTGCCCCCTTTTCTCTCATTTCCTTTAATTCTTTTATTAAGTTTTCATCAACCATGTGTAAATTCATCTCAATATTCTTTTTTAATATATGTTGTATATTATAATATACTTCCATTTAAAAATGCAATTTTATTTATCAATTTTTTTGAAATAAATTTAATAAAAGAGTGATAGAAAAAAAAAAAAAAAAAATTGATAAAATATTTAAAGATTCATTCCGCAAAATATTGAATCTGACCCCACATCGCAAACAATAAACCAGTACTAATTCCACCAAGAGAATAAAATACCATCCTTTTGGTTGAAATCTCATCAGAAAATTTCATTTTTTGTTGTTCAGTCATTAATATTCACTTGAAATATTGTATATCTAAATTAACTAATGTAATATTTATAGGTTTTCAAAAAAAAACAAAATTAGACAAAAATAATCTATTAATGTTATTTTGATCAGATTTTTATGATTTTTACTATTCTAACATTTAATATTATTTTAAGTGGGAATTGTTTAATAGCAATTGTAAAATTACCGTTTTATAACTAAAAAATAACTTTTTGA
>DAOUVJ010000114.1 GCA_030667705.1 Promethearchaeota archaeon
ATGAATATTTATTAATCGCTCCGTCATATCGCAATAGAAAACCCCATGAATACTTTTTGCCATGTAAAATTGTTTATGCAACATTTTTTTACGCCGACCGTACCAATATGTAAATTCATGAGATAAATGCCATGTATTCTCTTTATTCAGTACTACCAAATTAATAGCATTATAAATATCAATTGAACGCTGTACTTCTTTTGAGAAGAAAAATGATCCTCGTATTTTTTTTTCCCAAGAAATATCCATTTTTGCATTTGCACCCCAATGCTCGTCATAATCATTATAAGAATGCATGATCAAATTTCCTTCATTCTCATTTCCTTCGAAACTAATTTCCTTAAACCATTTAGGCATGCTGTTAATTTTTAAATTAGCTTCAGGTTTTTCATAAACATAATAATTATATTCCATATTTTTCCCTCAAGTTAATATGCTAAAGTTTCTTTAGAATTAAAGATTAAATAATGAAAATAGTTTGTCAAGGATTTTGAGAAAGGAGAATAGAACTAATACTAAATAAGTTTCTTTCCTTCTTCAATCCATTTTGAAATTTTCTCTTCAGAACATCCATTGATTAATGAAGCTAATTCTTCTGGTTTTTCTTTAAGAAGATCTTCCACACAAGTAACTCCAATATCATTAAACTTTGATGCTGTTGCTGGACCAAGCCCAGATAACTTGTTAAGTGGAGTTTTATCAGTTTCGATGGGTTTTGTTTTAGCGGGTTGCTTTTTAATCTCCTTTTTTGTTTTTTCCTTTGGTTTCACTTCTGATTTTGTTTCTTTTACAATCGTTGCAGGAGCAGTTATTATCCGCGTTTTTTTAGTTTTTGGCCTAAATGGGGTCCTTTTCTTTTCTTTCTCTACAAATGGATCTCGTTTTTTATCTTTAGAAGCAGTTTTTTTAATAGTTTTAAGTAAATTCACATTATTTTCATGTGAGGATTTTCGAAAGTAGTCTATTTTAACATTTAGTTTTTTGATCACTTCTAAAGAATGACCTGATGCTTCTATTTCCGATAGTGAAAAACCATTCCCTTCTTTTAAGTGAGCATCCCTGGCGGGTGACTTTACAACTGATTTTAAGGCATCTTTACTTTCCATATTCAAGCACTCTTCGATTTTATTTAAAGATATTTACGATAAGCCTTTAAACCTTTTATTTTTTTCGATTTAAATCAGAAAAAATCAGGAGAATCCTTTTATTAAAAAAGATCTCATATCTCACAAGGTAATAATGTCTAATTCTTTTAAATTTTTTAATGACTCCAGTATTTTAGTCTTCGGCCTTTGCATTATCCTCGAGATTTTTAAAGGGGAATTATTACCAGTACATTTCAAGGCAATATGATAATCAAAATCATTAATATAACCCATTGATAAAATTTTCTCTAAAACACTTTTATTTTCAATCATCAATTTTGGAAAGACTTCAGCAACATGCCCTCCGTGGCATAAATTCTCAATATCTGCGATGATTGTCTTAAACGGGCTTTTTTCAGTTGTAGTGCGAAAATTTTTAATATCAGATTTGTGTTTTTTCCAGAACCTAGTTGCAATTTTGCGAATTACTTCAATTAATTTTTCAGTATCATCATCTGCATCTGAAATACTGCAAAAAAGAATTCGTGAAGTAGGGTGATAATATATCATTATTACAGAATATTCTGATTCTAGCATCCTTACAAATTCATTTTCCTTTTTCCCTTTGGATATGGCATCTTGAATTTTATCTATTATCTCATTAATTTCAGTGAAAAATCCTGGAATCAGATTTTCATCTATTTTCTCTTTCTGAAACTCTTTAAAACTTGTATCGAGTATAGAAATACCATTATCCCCATCAATTAGATAAATTTTGTAGATCAAAGTATTAGTTAGAAAAATTTCAAATCTTATCAAACTAATAAGACTATGCCCTTAAGAATGTTTTCTATTAAAAAAATGACAAAAAAGAAATACAAGGCAATAAATTTAATATCAAGAAATCGAGTCAAGTTTAATTAGATAATGAATAAAGATAAAAATATTAATTTTTATAACATTAACAATATAATTTATCTATCATAACGATGAAAAATTCGAAAAAGTCTTTCTTTTTATTAACACTGTTATTTTTATCAATAACATTGCCGCTTTTTGATCAAGGATACAATGAAAAATTGCCAAATAATAGTAGCATTAAATTATCTTCTGATGATGGAGTATCTAATTTTGAATTAGTTCAAAGCGTGACTTATGAAGTGGAAGTTAATTTCACGTTGACACATAATTCATTTGGGGGTCCAGGAGATGACGGTCAATATTGGTTTCAATTTTCTCGATTCAATGATCGGCAACCTAATGCTAGTTTAACTCAATTTGTTCCACCGTATCAAGAGAGTGAATTATTATTTAGTAAAATAACTGGTACAGATGCTATTCCTTATATATTACAAGATCAATTTAACAATACTTATGACGTTTTTAATAATACATTAGCACCAACTGAATCAATTACCTTAAGTCAGAAATACGATTTAAAATTAAACGAAATTTCATTTGCTAATGCAAATCTGACTGAAATTGGTGTATATGATACATCAGATGAGATGTTTGATTTATACTGTAATCAATCAGAGACATATTATGAAAGAGATGACACAAATATAAATGCAACTTCATTTGCTATTGTTAATCCCGGAGATAATCCTATCACAAAAGCCACAAAAATATGTAATTGGGTTTCAGATTATTTAACCTATGATGATACGCTTCCCGCTCAAGAAAAGGGAGCTTTGTGGGCATATAATAATCAAAGAGGAGATTGCAGTGAATATTCCAGCTTAATGATAACTCTTCTTAGATGCCAAGGAATTCCCGCGAGAAAAGTCACTGGATTCGTAATATCTACAGATTCAACATTGAGACCATATATTGGACAGCAATGGAATTATAATCTAAATGATCAAGCTGATAGTACCTTTTTAGGCCACGCATGGGTGGAATATTATATTCCAAACATTGGGTGGATAGCTTGTGATCCTACCTGGAACTCAGACGGAGATTACACCAATAAAATTGACTATTTACGATTAAATTTAAATATTGGAGCTTGGTTTTCCATTCCTGAAATTGTAGATGATGAAAGTGAGTTCCCCCATCCGTGTATTGTATATCAAGAACTTTCAGATTTTAGTTATCAATATACTCTCAAGGTTACAGTACTTAATACTAATCTACTTCCTGATTATTTGTTGATTTGGATTATCATTTTAAGTTCTGTTGTGGGTATTGTTATTGTTGTGACTCTTATCGTATCATCAAAGAGAAGAAAGAAGCGAGTTAAATGGACATATTAAGTTTTTATTTTTCTTTTTTATTTAATTCTTGATAAAAAGTGGATCAAATATAGGTTTTAATCAAATCTTTAATATTTTTTACAAAATCAGATAAATTTTTTTCTACTTTTTTAATACCATGTTCTTTTTCTACATATAACAGGAGATATAGATTATATTGATCGACGATTATCCTTTTAAAAATCACACTTTTTGAATCATCAGTAATTCCAGATGATATAAGATAGTCTTTTTTCAACAACTCAAATTCTTTAAACGTTTTATATAAGGTTTGATAATGTGGAGCAGAGATTTCAAAAACTTTCTCAGAAATTTCAGATTTTGAATAACTGGATAATATTATCCCATTATCATTTAATAGTAAAATTGCATCCGAATTTGTATTCTTTGCAAACTGTTTTAATTGGTTTACGAATAATTCACGATTTGGACTTAATTGACTAAGACCAAAGCTATATGCTGATATCAAAGACCAGTGATCAAAAATGGATGTGTTGAATATTTTAAAGAAAAATCCCTCAGATTGTTTTTCTATATCTATAGTTACATTTTTTATTCGTTTTTTCATGGGTTTTGTATCTTTTAAGTCAGGATCATGTTTATTTAAGCAAATAATTATTGAGGGAAACTCACTTAACTCCCTTAATTTATAAATTATTTCTTTATATAATTTTAGAGATTCGCCTATTCTTTCTTCATCTTGGATATCAATGAAATAAAACATTAGATCGATATTATATAAATAAAATTTGCTTTCTTCGATAAATTTATCTCTATAGGTTTTCTGTCCTGCTAAATCCCATATTGAAATCTGTGAATTCTGTTGCTCAAATATCTGTTCATTTGATCGAAAAACACCTTTAGTCGGTAAAACTTTAATGATTTCTGAATATCTCTTTTTAACTCCCAAAAGGAAGCTAGTTTTTCCTGCACCGTCAATCCCAGTAAATAAGATCTTTAGTTGGCGTTTAGTTGATAATGGATCTTCTAATTCTTCCGCAAATTCTATAAGTTCTTCCTTTAAACTTTCTATAATTTTCTCAATTTCGGTAAAATCTTTGGTTACTTGAACTTTAGATGCTGCCTTGTCAATGATGATTCGGAGATATTTCATGTTTTCATAGAAGAATACTCTATTAGACTCATCAATTAATACTGTTATTGTAGAAGCTTTCGCATTACCACGTGCTTGAGAATCAGGTATTAAAAAGAAGTATGTTAAACCATTTAATTTCAAATCAGGGAATGGTAATATTCCAAAATAGTTAATTCCACTGGTAGATGAGCCATCTTGGTAAATTGCGTCTCCCATTAAAATTGATATAGTCTTCATGGCAATAAGCAATCGAGCTGATTCTTCCATATCTCGTGGAAAATAGATTTTTGGCGTTGGTCCGTCGTCATCAAAAACACTGAATACGACAGCTTTTATAATTTCTGGTTTTTTGTCATTCATATTATCTAAGCCTTGGTATAATTCTCAGAGTTGAGTGATATTAAGATATGGTGATTAGAAAGACTTCTTAATTCTCGTTGTAAACGATCTAACGATTCTCTCATAAATCATATATAAAGTATGTTTATTCTAATATATCAAAGCAGAATCTATTATTAAATATTTGTTAAGCTTAAATTCTTGAATGTATTTTGATGTTTTTCTAAACATTCAAATTCAAGGGAGATATTTTAGACTCAAGATTTCAGTGTTTGTACAACTATAATTTAAAATTCTCATTAAATCTTTTTGACTTTGTAGATTTTCTTCATGATTTCTCAACGAAATTTCCACTCTTGCATCATTTAAAATCCATGGATGAAATCTACCTTGTTTTTTAATCTTCTCATTTAATTCAAGATTATCTATTTCTCGAAAATGCGAAGATTTTTGATAATTCTTTAGTGCTAAATTGGGAAAGTGTTTTGAATCCAAACGCAAAAATCGCCTAATTGCACCTTTAGATGAAGCGTTAATTAACGAATAATGTTTTCCTTCATTTTTTGAAAGGTCTTCACAATAATCATGAATTTTTTTCACTATTTTTTCCCCTAATAATAATGCAGTGTCAGTTTCATGTAATTCAAAATTCGTTAAGATTTTAACGGCTTCATTTAATCCAATAAAACCAACACACAATTCTTGTTTATCAAGATCGAATAATTGGTGATCATCTATATAGCCACTACATAATGGCAGATGACCTGTTCTTAATCGTTGTCCTATAATCGCATGCTTCTTATCTAAAATTTCAATACAAACCTTTAAATTAGTATTTAGTAATTCAAAGAATTTTGTTTCGTCTTGACTGAGAAAAGCATACCGAGGTAAATTTAATGATATCTTTTGAAGAACACCATGATTGAAATAAGAATTTGGAGCCGTTTGAATCATTTTATTAAGTATTTTGTGCCGCTCGATATTAATAAAACAAGAAGTTTGATTTTTTAATACTTCTTTACAGATCGATTCATAGTGTTCTTTGAAACTAATTAACCATTCCTCGTTATAATAAATTATATGCTCAGGAAAAGGAAAATAACTATTATAATCATCACCTTCAGTGTAAATTTGTGTTATTATGTCAAATAATTTTGTACTTTCTTTTTTATATGAATCATATGGACTTATTTCAATCCCACCTGGACCAATTGCAGGTATATCTAACAACGGGGGTAAAATTCCAGGTGAGCACGCAAGAGAGGATTTTAAATAATTTTTTCCGGAAGAAGTCGATAAATAATTTATGTTGTAAATGAATCGTTTCATTATTTCTTTTATTTCATTATCATTTAATCCTTGAATATAGGGAGCCAGAAATACTGTGATTAATTCAAGTCCTTGATTACCACTGAATTCTGTCTGTATCATTCCTAACCAATTAGCGAGATGATCAACTGCCTCTTTTAAATTTTTAGCTGGTTTTGACTTACATGTATAAGTATAATTTTTAATTGGAGGTAATCCATGTTCTAAAACTAAACGAGGATCCCAATACTGATTATAAGGTCTTAAATCGAAATATTTAAGCTGATGAATGTATAAATCACCATATAAGTGTGCTTTTGATTCTTCGTCATTAAGAATTCTAAGAAGTGTGTATTCTTCAGCAAGTTGATTAGCTGCCCAATGATGGATTTTTTCTGGATTTAAAATCTTCTCTGAAGACTCTTTTTGGCTGGCTTCAAGGATTTTTTCATAGTCCATTAAAGGCATCCCTATACGAGTATATAGTTTCCTTTCTTGCTCATATTGATTTTCTGAAAGTATTGAACAGACAATTTCTCTGATATGAGGTCCAGATAAAAATTTCATGTTAGAACTAATGATTCTTCTAACAACAAGCTCAGTGATTTTTCTAGCATTTTCTTCATCTACGCCTGTTTCTTGAATAATGCTCTCCATTATTTTAGAAGGCTCAAATTCGTCAACATCTCCCTTCTTGAATACTTTTGGTAGAAGATTCATTTTTGAATTGTTCTCTTTAATTAATTTATTTCTGAAATATTATATCTATCTACATTAAAAAAGAAAATTATGAACTAGTTCATAATAAATTTCCTCTATTTTTCATTTAATTATCACACTCCCTTTCTTATTTTATAAATTATGATAGAATAAATACTATGAAACTATCGTTATCTGTAAAGACCATAAAACACTTCTTTTCAGAAATATACAAGATTTTAAAAGAAACGGACACGAAAGTAACGGAAGTATGGGTTGGATTTTCAGAGGTAAATTTTTTTAAAGGTAATGATGAATCCGAGATTAGAGATTATTTAAGTAACTTTGAATCAATTTATATTCAAAAAGGAAACTATAAAAATTACATAGTAATTGATAAAATCATTTTCATTGTTGAAAGCATTCAAATTTTAGAAGAAGATATTGGAAAATTGTCATCATTAGTTGATTTTAATGGATTTGAGGCATTAGTCGAGGAAATTCTTAAAAGGAATAATTATAAAACAATTAAGAACTTCAGATTTTCTGATCGGTCGAATTTTAAATCAAAAACTTCTCAAAAGAGATATGAAATTGACGTAATTGGCATATCTAAACACCACATTTTATTAATCGATGCAAAACAGTGGGTGAATAAAGATTCTTATTCCGCCATGAATAAAGCTGCAAATCATCAGTATCAGAGAGCACTTGCATTACAGTTAAATCCAGAGATTTTTTCTAGCATGGTTCAAGATATTTTAGGAATTTCAGAAAGTATTGAAAGAAGGCTTCCATTTGTTTTAGTTCCTGCAATGGTAAGTCTTGAACAAAATCATATAAAATTCAATGAAAATGACGTACCCCTGGTTTCTATTTATCAATTTAATTCGTTCTTGCAAGAATTAACAACTAACATGTCATGTTTTAAAACGATTAAAATTAATAAATTATTCATTCAAAAACAATTATCAACTTTTATTCATTAATCATTTAATCCCAAATACTGTTTTACTTGTTTTTTTACTATACCCGCAGCAAAATATATAATACCACTCTTAATTCGGGGGTTAGAAAATAAAATTAAAAGCATATCTTGATCTTTAGAAATAGGGGCTAAATCTAATACGCCTTCACTGCCTCTAATAGATATATTCAGTAATTTACCTGCATTCAATCCTTCTAGAATATCTTTTCCAATCATTGATAAATTCTGACCTATAACTCCAAAAAGTGTATCAGATATGCGAGATGAGATTGCGGATGCAAGAATTGTTCCTTCTGATTTGATAATTGCTGATGCTTCAATATTTATATCAAGTTTTAAGAGATTTCTTAGAATCTCGTTCATGCTTGCTGGTGGTGGGATCGACTCTTTTTCTTTCTTGACTTCTCCCTTTTTTTCACGACTTGGTAATTGTTCAACAGTGATTTTATCAGAAAGGATTTTCAAAACTTTAGACATTTCTTGCTCTAATTGTTTTTGACGAATTAAAGAATCATTACTTGGAGCATCTTCATCTGGTTTAGTTGTTTTTGTTGAAGTTTTTGGTATAGACGATTTTTGTTTTCCCTTTTCCCTTGCAGTAAAAGAACCGTACACATTTTTTTGAGCAATAATAGAACCTTTGAAGGGTCCAGGAGTAATTTCTGTTAAAGTTTCTCGTTCAATTTCTTCTTCATCTTCAGTATAATCTTCAAACTCATTTGACTCAGTTTCTATTATATTTTCTTCTTCCTCCTCTTCTTTAATACGTGGTAGTGCTTTCACCTTAGGAATTTCTTGAAGTTCAAGTGATTTTGATTGATTTTTGGATTTTACTTGAGGTTTTTTTTCCGGAGGGATAACTTTTTTTACTGGTTTCTTTTTAGTTTGAACTTGAGGTTTTTTTTTCTGAGGGATAACTTTTTTTACTGGTTTCTTTTTTGTTTGAATTTTTACGCGAGGTGGTCTTGTTGAAACTGGAAGTAAAGCTCCACATTTTCTACAAATGTGACCTTTGGCTTCATTGTTCGTGGCCCCGCAATTTGAACAAATTATCATGATGCTATTTTTATTTACTTCTCTAAGATGAATTAGTATTGAAATAATTGTTTTTTTTTATAATAATAATAAAACTCTTGATATATTAATTTTAATTAATAAGAAAAAGAATGGCTCTATATGATACTGTCTACTATTTAATTAACTCTTTAAAATT
The DNA here is from genome assembly GCA_030667705.1 of Promethearchaeota archaeon. Taxonomy (GTDB): domain Archaea; phylum Asgardarchaeota; class Lokiarchaeia; order Sigyniarchaeales; family SOKP01; genus SOKP01. Next base: position 8,987 of record DAOUVJ010000114.1, read on the forward strand.
TCCTTGAGAAGATTAGCGAAAGATTCAAAATCATCCTCATTTAAGGTAGGATCTTGTTTTAGCATTAGTAAATAATAGGGTGGACTATCTTCCTTTAACTTTATTTGCTTGAATACAAAGTTTCGTCCAAATCTTTGAACAATCATGTGATTTTCTTCTTCTTCTCGACCGGGTAAGACCTGTGTGAATTGGAAAGAATCATTTAATGTAAGAAAATAAGGCGTGGATGCAGACAAGAGATTTTTAACTTCCTCATTCTTGTAGAAACTCCCAATCACCAAAGAATTATCATCTATCATGACTACTCCATCAGAATCTACTTTTCGAGCAAACTCATTAATTGTCTTCTCAATTAATTGACTCTTAGGGTACAAATTTAGTAAAATTTCAGACATCGCTTTAATTATACTTGGAAGATTATATATTGACGTCTCATAGAAATAGATTTGTTTATAATTAGCCGCATTCTTGATTTTCTCTCTTAAATCTACCCTCATCGTTTGCATTTCATTGATAGCATTCCTCAAAAGGGCAGGATCAGATTTATGGAAAAAGATGTATATAGGTGGTTCAATTTCAAGATTATTTAATTGCCCTACAACATCTTTTAAATAGCTTATTGCTTCGGGAATCCTTGCTTGATTTTGTATGTCAATAACGTAAATTAAAATTTCTGTGCCGTCAAAATATTTGCCCGGATTTTTAAGATAAGAAATTCTATACGAAACTTGACCTCCTAAATCCCATTCTGCTATATCTTTTCCTAAAAACTCAAAAATTCTACGTTGAGCACCACGAGTCGGCTTAAGTAATGCGATTTTTGAGAATTCTCTTTGAATTGCAAGAATAATTGTAGATTTACCCGCTGTATCTAAGCCAGTAAATAGAATTTTGTGAGGTTCTTCTTTCTCTTCTTTTTTTGGCTGCTTTCCTTTTGATAAGTATTGAATTTCCAAAAATAATCTCACCTAGATTAAATTAAAAAAAATTATCTTATATATTCTTTAGTAAATTTAAAGATTATTCGATTGTTTAAAAATTCTTTTGTAAGTAGGTCTTGAAATCATGATAATTGCCTATTTCTAATGAATTTCTTATTTCTTTTTTTTTTTGAATAATTTCCAATGAGTCGGGTACTTTTGGATGTCTATGCGTTAATTTGATGATTTGTTCGGGGA
>DAOUVJ010000153.1 GCA_030667705.1 Promethearchaeota archaeon
TATATCAGCATCCCATCTCCATACTTCTTCACTACGTTCTATCCTATTTAACCTCCTTTTAAAAGATGGAATGACTTCTTTAATTTTTTGCATCATTGAAGTATCAAAAACCAATGCAAGGGATTCTCTTCCTTGAGGATCTTCATACTTCTCAACTATATTTTTAACTTGAGTTGTACATTCATTAGATAATCTTTTAAGGATTTCATCATCTTGAACAACAGTGAAATAAACATTTTCTTGATTGTGTCCTGTAGCAGAATATCTTCCAGCAATATCAAGTATTTTCTCAATGATTTCTTTAGGGACTGGTTTGTCCTTGAATTGCCTCCTCGATCTTCTTGTTTGAAACAGTTTACTTAATGATTCAAAACTAGGTAATTCATCTTTAGTTGGAGCATCAATGAGTGTTTCATTTTGGTGATTTTTAAGTCTAATGACATTAACGGGGCAAACAGCAACACATTTACCACATTCTATGCAGTCTTCTTCCATTTCATCATGAAAATACATTTTATCTGAATCAAAATAATAATAATGACATTCGTTTGCACATGCCTTACAATTTGTACAAGAATCGATGTCCACAATCACTTTAGAATTTTCTAACATGAGTAATCATTTAATGTTTAGTATTTTATTCTAGAATTTAAAATTCAATTAATAGATATAATGATTCTATCATTTAATTTAATTTTTCATAAATGGCTTAACCAAGTGTATAGAGTGTTTACTAAACCATTTCAGTTCCTTAATACATTTTAATTAGATAAATTCTTCTCATTTTAGATTTCAATGTCAATTTTTTACTATCTCATTACTAATTATACAAAAACGATACATTTAAATATGTCAATTAATATATGTAAAGTAATTGTTGACATAAAAATATTGATGTCGCGTATTATTTTAAAAAAAATAAGAGGTTTGAAAAACATGGTATTTGAAAACTATTATGATGATTTCTTTAATGCTCGCAAGTCATTGGAAGATCCTTACAGTAAAATTGCAATTTCGAAGGGAGAGTATGAGAAACTTCAGCATATAGCAGCTAAACATGAGACTTTGTTAAAGAAATTCAAGAGTATTGAGACAGAGAAAAGCAGACTCCAACATGAGATCGAACTTCTAATGGATGATGGGCGCAAGTTAAAGCAATTAGAAGAGGAAAATGAAAAATTATTAAATTCTTTTTTGCGAACGAGAGCAGATTTTGAAAACTACAAGAAATCCATTGGTAGGAACAATGAGAACTACCGACAAAGGGTACAAGAGAGAATCTTGAGAAAGTTAGTGAAACACGCTGAAGATTTAACGAGAGCATTGAAAATATTAGAAACCCTTAAAAATGCTGATTCAATGAAGAACGGATTCGAAATGATTCTACAAAATTTTAATAAAATTCTTGAAGAAGAGGGAGTAAGACCCATGAATTGCGAGGGAGAAAAGTTCGATCCCTTCAAGCAAGAAGCACTATTAGTTGAGGAAAGGGACGATATTCCTGAAAATACCATCATTGAAGAAATAGATAAAGGTTATTTTATTAATAACGCAATTTTAAAACCCGCAGGGGTAAAAGTATCAAAATTAAAATCAAAATAAAAAAAATTAATTAAAAAAATTAAGCTAATAATTTAAAAAAAAAGGTGAATAATATGGGAAAAATAATTGGTATAGATTTAGGCACATCAAATTCAGCTGCGGCTGTATTAATTGGTGGTAAGCCAACAATAATACCTAGTGCTGAAGGTAATACATTAGGAGGGAAAGCTTTTCCTTCTGTAGTTGCTTTTGCGAAAGATAATCAGAGGTTGGTTGGAGAACCTGCACGAAGGCAAGCAATATCGAACCCTGATAGGACTATTACTGCGATTAAAAGGAAAATGGGGACATCATATAAAGTCACGATTGACGGAAAGGACTATAAACCACAAGAAATTTCTGCCATGATTCTAAGAAAGATCAAGGAAGATGCGAGTGCTTACTTAGGTGAAGAAGTTACTGAAGCCATTATAACGGTACCAGCATATTTTAATGATAACCAACGGCAAGCCACGAAAGATGCGGGAAGGATCGCGGGATTAAATGTTAAACGTTTGATCAACGAACCAACTGCCGCGGCCTTGGCTTATGGTTTGGATAAGAAAAATGCACATTTAAGGATTGCAGTATTAGATCTCGGAGGAGGAACCTTCGATGTCACCATCATGGAAATGGACAATCAAGTTTTTGAAGTAATTTCCACGGCGGGAGATACTCAATTAGGAGGTACTGATATGGATAGAATTCTAGTTGACTTCGTGATAGGAGAGTTTAAAAACCAAGAAGGTGTTGACTTGAGAAGTGATTCAATGGCAATGCAGAGAGTTCGAGAAGCTGTTGAACAGGCAAAGATAGAATTATCTACATCTGTTTCTACAGACTTTAATCTTCCTTACATAACTGCTACGAATGCTGGACCTAAGCATCTTAATATGACATTAACTAGAGCGAAATTAGAACAATTGATTGATCCAATTCTCCAACGGTTAAAAGCACCAATCAGTAAGGCATTAATGGATGCAGGATTAAAAAAGGGAGATGTGGATAAAGTCATACTTGTTGGCGGTCCTACGAGAATGCCAATTGTTCAGAATATATTCAAGGAATTCATGGGAAAGACTCCAGAACGAAGTATTGATCCAATGGAATGTGTTGCAATGGGAGCATCAATACAAGGAGGCGTGCTAACTGGTGAAGTAGAAGATCTATTGCTCTTAGATGTCACTCCATTATCACTTGGAGTTGAGACTCTTGGTGGTGTGTTTACCAAGTTGATAGAACGAAACACCACAATCCCAACGAAAAAGGTCGAAAATTTTTCGACTGCTGCTGATAATCAACCTGCTGTTGAAATTCATATACTTCAAGGGGAACGACCAAGAGCTGCGGATAACATCACACTCGGTAAATTTCATTTAACTGGAATACCTCCCGCTCCAAGAGGAATACCACAAATCGAGGTAACTTTTGATATTGATCAAAATGGTATTATTAATGTTTCAGCAAAAGACAAGGGAACCGGTAAGAGTCAATCGATAACAATCACGGCATCTACTAAAATGTCTGATGATGAAATTGAACAAAAAATCAGAGAAGCAGACAGAAATACGGAGGAAGATAAAAAATTCAAAGAGTTAATCGAATCCAAGAATCAAGCAGAAGCCTTAATATATCAGACAGAAAAATTAATGAAGGAAAATGAAGCCGTCATTGGAGATTTAAAAACGGATATTCTTGCAAAAATATCAGATGTTCGATCAGCTATGGAATCAGAGGATGTAATTAGTATCAAGAATGCAATGGAAACTCTCCAGAAAGCCTTACATGAAGTTTCCTCAAGAATGTATGGTCAGCAACAAGGAACACCTCAAGGGGCACACCAAGGACCACCTCCTGGTGGAATGGGAGGTAATCAAGGATATGACCAAAAAACACAAGATGAAATCGAACAAGAACAATTTCGAAGAGCTTCAAGTGAAGACGACGGTGTAGTTGACGCAGAATATGAATAAATTTAGATTTTTTATTTTTTTATTATAAAAATTACTTGAAAATTAATAAATATTTTTATTGAGAGGCGTTAAAAAATGCCAAAAGATTATTATAAAACATTAGAAATATCCAAAAATGCATCAAAAGAGGAAATTAAAAGAGCATTTCGTAAGATGGCTCGTAAATATCATCCCGATGTCAATCCAGATGAACAAAAATCAGGAGAAAAATTCAAGGAGATAAATGAAGCCTATACAATTCTAAACGATGATAAAAAGAAAGAGATGTATGATAAATTTGGAGTGGTAGATGGAGAGCCTTCAACTTATCAACAACGGTCAGGAGGAGTACGAGGAGGAGGAAATGTTCATCAGGGGTCAGACGGTACAACATATTATTACTCAAGCTCGGGTTCACCGGATGGATTTGATTTTGGTGATATTTTTGGACAATCAAGACGATCGAGAAGAAAAAATAGTGGAAGCGATTATTTTAATGATTTAGGAGATATCTTTGATGTGTTTTCTAACCATGGTGGAAGTACGAGGGCACGTCCTTCTAGAACGACAAAATTTCCCAGAGAGGGAGAAGATCTTCGGTATGATATGGAAATAGATTTTATGGATGCATTACATGGAGGAAAAAGAAAGGTTCAATATAAAGATCCTTTAACAGGTGAAAATAAAAACTTAACCATAACCATTCCTCGAGGAATAAGAGACGAACATAAATTAAGGCTGAAAGGAAAAGGAATGCCTGGTGAAGATGGTGGAATTGCAGGTGATTTATATATCGTAGTTCACATACAGCAACACGATCTATTCAAAAGAGATGGAGATGATATTTATATTGATCAGGAAATTCCATTTACAACAGCAGTATTAGGAGGAAAAATCCAAGTTCCCGGTTTAGAAAAAAATGTCACAGTTACGGTTCCACCAAAAACTAAGGATACAACAGTATTACGTTTGAAAAATAAAGGATTCTACAAGCTAAATTCAGAAGAAAAAGGGAATCAATTAGTAAGTATACGTGTAAAAATCCCCACTAAAATAAGTAAGAAACAAAAAGAATTATTAGAAGAATTGAAAACTACTGGATTATAATAATTTCATTTTTTATAATTATTAAAAAAAAATTAATTTAAAATTTCTCATTTTTTTGAATAGAAGATTAAAAACTCGATAAAAAGAATCACCATTATTCATCTATTTGTTATTGATTGATTTTAATTAAATGCGATCTTATTTATTAACATTACAATATTCATTTTTAGGTGATTACAATATGGCAGAAGAAAAGATGTTTTTCATAAATCCACACCGAATAGATCTCTCGAATGTGGAATTAAATGGAAGAATATTAGATGTTGGAGGCGGAGGTGAGGGAATTATCGGTATATATAAAGGAGCTCAGGTAATTGCAATAGATCGCAGAAAAGGCGAATTAGAAAAAGCTGCTGATGGAAATTATTTGAAAATCATCATGGATGCGAAGGATTTAAAATTTTTAGATGAAACGTTTGAAACTGTAACAGCATTTTACATGTTCATGTATGTCCCGATGGAGAATAGAAAAGAAATTTTTAAAGAGATTCACCGTGTATTAAAAAAGGGAGGAGAATTGGTTTTGTGGGATATGGTTATTCCACAAAAAGGAGAAAGTAAAAAAGAACTATATGGTGCGGAAGTAAAAGTAATAATAGGAGAACAAGAAATTGATACAGGTTATGGCACGCATTGGAATAAGGAGCAAGATCTTAAATATTTCATTGATCTAGGGAAAAAAGCTGGATTCGAAGTTTCCTCCAAGCAAGAAGATGACAAAAAAATCTTCATTAGGTATCATAAAACAAATTAAATTATTTCTACAATTTTGGGTGATTCACTCATTTTAGATTCTCATTAAGATATCCCAAGATGGAAAATCTTTCAAGAAAACAAATAAATATGTGGAACAAGATCATAATTATAGGTATAAGGTTTTGTAATTATAACTCTATCAAATTCAATGGTCAATCGTGAATCTTTAAGGTCGTTAATTTCAATTTTAGAACAGGAGGATGATAAATTCATCCCAGTTTTAGAGAAAATCATTAAGGCAGGAATAAAAATAGTAAATAATGCGGAAGAACTTAGAGAAGAATTATTGGGTTATGACGATATTTATCAAACCAGTGTACTCGATGTAGGTTATAATTATTGGCTTGATGTATCAGAAGGTAAATTATTCTATAAAAAAGGGTCCAATCCTGAAGCAACGTTCAAGGTAGGCTATACTAAAAAATTGATAATTCAGATTTTAAAAGGGGAAATCAGTGGAACGGATGCTTTCATGAAAGGTCAGCTCAGGGTTGAGGGAGACCTTTCACAAGGACTACATTATGTTAAAATTTTCAGGCTTTTTGTTGAAAAAATGAATGAATCGTACTAAATAGATATTATATAATTATATAAATTACCGAATTTTATATCTATCATATAATTAGCGCCAATACTCCAAATTTGGGGGATTCATATTAAAAATACGTTAACAACTTCCATGATAGACACAAAAGTCATTGATTTAGTTTTGAACGCACTAGAAACCTCGGAAGATAAATTTAGAAGTTCCTTGGATAAATTCATTAAAGTGGGAATCAAAATTTCAAATGACTCTGAAGAAATCAGGGATGAACTGCGGTTATATAATGATTTAATCTTTCACTTGTACATAACAGACCTCGACCTAAATATTTGGATAAAAAGTATTAATGGAGTTCTTAGTTACAATAATAATCTTTATGAAATTATTCCCGAGAATGTTCATGCGCTTCATTCCTTTCTTTCGAAAACAACTATCGCTAAAATTTTAAGACAAGAAATGACTGCTGCTGAAGCGTATCTTAAAGGGTTTATTCAAGTAGAAGGTGAACTCTCCGATGCTATTATATCGAAAAATATACTAAACCTATTTTTCTCATACATCAATTATTTCATGAAACGTGAGTAATGATTAAACCTTTATTAATTCTACACCAAAATCGATAGTAAGATTTTTTAGAGGTCAACTATTAAAATAACATACCCTTACTGCTTTTTGGGCCTGTAATCTAGTATGGATAGGGTACCCGCCTTCGGAGTGGGATTAGTTTGCGAGAAACGCAAATTCCCAAAGTCGCAGGTTCGAATCCTGCCAGGCTCACTATTTAAAATAATTAAGCTCTATAAGGGTATGATTAATATCAGAGATTTAATAGATCCAAATCCCATTTTTGAATTATTTCTTCCTTCTCTGATACCCAATCATTCAAAAAAAAGTTCAAAATACGAATTTATTTCATTAGAAGGCTAATCTTCCGTCAACATTAGGTACTTGTAAAAATTAGAAGTTCAATTTGGATTGAATTCCCGATATAAACTTGTTGTTCAATTCTTTTCCTAATAATCTATCCCAGAATTGGTCAATTATAATATTCGCATCAGAATAATACTTTAATGCTAATCTTCCATCAACATTAGGTACTTGCTTATTAAAGAAATTGTAAACTTTATTGATAAATCTTGAATATTCTGTAGAATTAAGTATTTTATCAATTTCGGATAAGTGGGTAATTTGAAAAAAATTTTTCTTCCTAAATTGTGCAACGTGTTGCTCAAGATCAAATATTTCATTAGTTATCATTTCTTCCATCATTAATCCCCATTTCTTTCATCATTTTTTGTAAACAAAAAATGTTAACTTTTTTATCATATTTTTAATGAAACAAAGCATATTTAAGCTTTATTCTGGTTTATAAAGGGTTTTGTTGTTATGTGGTAATCGCACAAATTAATTTTTTTTTTTGAAAACAAAAAACTTTAAATATGCAATAAAATAATAAGTTTATTAGTACAAAGAATATTATTGTTAACA
>DAOUVJ010000225.1 GCA_030667705.1 Promethearchaeota archaeon
AAGAAGATGCGTTTAAAATGATAAAATCTCTTAAAAATCAAACCCATAATCTTATAACAGGTTTAGCAATAACCGAAATTCGGAGTGAAAAACTAATTATTGATTATGAAACTTCCAAAGTATGTTTTTCTGATTTATCTGATGAAGAAATCCATTCTTACATTAAAACTGGGGAATGGAAAGGAAGAGCTGGGAGTTATTCAATAAGAGATAAAGCTAGTCTATTTATAAAGCATATTAATGGTTCCTCATCGAATGTTATCGGATTACCAATGCATAAAGTATTTGAAATTCTAAAAAATGATTTTAATCTTAATTTATTGGGATGATTTGAAATTTTTAAGAAATTTCTCTCCATCCTTTTAATCTTTCATAGAATTTTAAGACTCTTTCTAAACTGGAGACCATTTCCTCATAATATTCCTTCTCGGCATACTTATGAGTCGCTAATCTCTTGGCAATCTCTATATTATTCCGATATCTAATGATTTTATCCTCAATCACATTCAAATAACAATAGAATAACTATTTAACAAGAAGAAATATCGGGGTAACATCTCCTTAAACACGAAAAAAAGATTTAATCCCTCACAAACGTGAAAATGCATAATAATTTAATAATTTAAAAAGAAAATCTATAAAAACCATTAATCAGTAAAAAACTTATCAAATTAATTGATATCTAAATAAATAATCAAAATAGGAGAAATCAAATGAAAAAGCACTACAAAAATGAAGGGATCATGAAAATTTTAACTGTCCTTGGAGGCATTATCGGCTTAGTCACGATCATTTTAGGAGCTTTAAATATCGAGAATTATAGCTTCATAAATATAGAAATAGGTCTTAATGCTGTACTTACTCTCATCGTTGGTTTAGTAGTTTGTGTTTTAACCTTCATGGTCGGATGGAAACCTAATAATCCTGTTCCATTTCATTGGCTCATGCTGCTCGTTCTCGCAATACTTCTAGCAGTTTTTAATGCGGGTATGTGGGCAGTTGTATTAGTCGTTATCGCATTTTTAATAGGTCTAATTGAAGATCTTTAAATAAATATCTTTTTTTTTGTTTTCTTATCTTATTAAATTTTTGCGGTTTTCAGAAAAAAAGAGACGATTTCTTCAGGTAGATTTATTTCGGTCACTTTTTGTAAGGCTGTAAATCCGGGGATTGAATTTACTTCTAATACCTGATATCCCTCTTCACTTTCTACAATATCAACACCAGCGATTTGGGTGCGGGTCACTTCTGCAGCCTTAATAGCGAGTTTTTTTAGTTCATTCGTCAATTCGAGAGGTTCCATCTTCGCTCCAGCATGAATATTTGTTTTCCAATTATCACTTACTCGATACATTCCTGCAATCGCTTTATTTCCTAAGACAAGGATTCTTATATCACGATTATGATGTTCTATAAATTCTTGAAGATAAAATACATAATTCAATTGTCCTAAAGAATATATAACATTTTCAGCAAAAGCTTTATCATTTAGTCTAGTAATACCAATACCTTTTGAACCATAAAGTGGTTTTAGTACAACATCGCTACCTAATTCTTCAAATGCATGAAGAGCATCTTCTGTACCTTCACAGACGATAGTTTTAGGAGTGGGAATGTTATTATATTCCAGAAAAATGGAAGTTAGGAATTTATCGCTTGCTATTTCTAGGGATTCTCTTGAATTGATCAACCGAATGCCAAAGGCTTCAATTGCACTTAATATATCAAGTCTAAAAAATATTTTTTGAGTAGGTGCCGCACCAAATCCTCTTACCAATGCAGCAGGAGGATTAAGTTTCTCAAAATATCTCTGAAATTTATTGATATTAATTTTGACAGATATTTTTGATGGGATTAAATACTTAACATTATAATCCCGATTTCGAAATTCTTTTGATAAAATTTTTACTTCTGGATCTGAGGGATTTGGAGTTATAATCATTGAGTGCATGGTATCTTCACTTACTTAATAATTAAATACCTCTGAACAAATAAATTTAAGTTATAAATATATAATAATAATGTCAATGTCTTCTAATGAAAAAGATACCAAAAGCCTTACTGAACTCCTTTCAAAATTACAAAATCTATACCACCAGAAAAAGGAGCAACTAGAAGTGCTCCACCAAGAAATCGAAGAGTTACGTTCAATACTTGCCAGCTTAAATACATTAATATCTACCAAATCTTTTTTAAGTGCTGACCAACTTTATTCTGAAAAAAAAAAACCTTCTGATGACTATTTCAAGGAAGATGTGTCCAATGAAGAATTCAAGGGAACAAATGTAAAGAGAAAGATTTTTTCAGAAGATAAGAACGAAGACGAACACCTAATCTGTATACTTAATTTTTATGATTATAAAAAAGTTAACATTAAATTTATCGATCCCGAAATTCGGGCGATTGATGAAACTAATGAAAATTTTTTGAATATTTTTCTAAGGGGCGCATTAATAAAAATAAAGGAAACGAACCCAGATCTTAATATTAGTTATGATTTTTATAGAGATACTAAACTTATAGAGTTCATTAATATTAACAATCTAACATCGATTAAAGATTATGATTTAATCACAGAAAAAATACGAGAATTATTATTTGTCCAATTGGATAAAATACCATAACCTAATACTAACTCATTGTTTCACTTTTCTTCTGAGTTTTTGAAGTCATATTGAGATAACATATTAATTAAATAAAATACAAAAAATTAATTATTCAAAATTTTTATTATATATTATATATAAGGGAAGTGCATCAAATTTGGCGAAAAAAAAGAAATGGCTAATCATGCCAGTAGTTCATTCAAAGTTTAATGATAAAGAATTACAAGATACTTTAAATGATAAATCAAGATATTTATTGACGAAAGAACGAGGTTCTGTACCATCCTTCATTTTTCTTTCAGGAAGTTTTTTTGATATAAAAGGTTTTGCATATACGGGATTAAGAGCTTGGAAAGGTGCTGTGAAACCTTCAACTTCTGAAGACGGAAGGAGACCTCTGCTAGAAGCCACTTTTGCCTCCCTCTCTGTATATTTGAGTTCATTACTTGCGTTACAAGCAGATTTTTTCTTCGCCTTCGAAGAGATTAAGGATATACTGATGAATACAAAACGCGAAGATCTATGGACAATTGTATCTGAGAAATTACCATTTGTTTCTTTACCTCCTAAGGAAATGTATGGAAATCAAATCTCTCCAATATCCCCTTATTTCGTAATAAAGCAAGATGACGAGCTGATTTTGGGAGAAATTTATCCATCAGCTTATTTATCTAAAATCATTGATAATATTAAGACAAGATTTTTTGTCTTTTATCAATATCAAGGATATTCTGCTTTTGGTTTTTTTGATTCTTTACCAGATTTATCTAATTTCGGCTTTGAACAGCAACCTAAAGAATTTGATGGAGAACCTACTCCTGAAAGTCTTATAAAATATGCTAGCAAAGCAAAGAACTTAAAAGAAGTTTTAATCGCTCTCATACATGCTCATAACAACGCATTCCTCGAACAGTTTCTAATTCCGGACTATGAATTATTACTAAATAAATTATTGGAGGGTGACTGATGACTAATATCGGTTTATTAGGTGACATTTCAGT
>DAOUVJ010000062.1 GCA_030667705.1 Promethearchaeota archaeon
AAGTAGAAAGTCCCACGCATCCAACGATCCCATAATTGCGTGCTTCCTCAAGCGGAATACCATCATTTGTTAATGCTTGAATTGCAGCTTTATCATTATATAATCCAATAATGTTTTTACCCCTAGCTATTATATCCGAAATTTTTCGATATAGTTTATCTGGAGTATTCTCATGACATCTTATCATAATATTTGGACTTGGAACTGCTGCTAATTCATGAGCTGTTAATAGTAAATAGGTAAGTTCATTAGTTGCATCATTACCATTCATATCAATTCCTCCCACAACAACTCCTTGAGTTGTGGCCATTCCTCCGAAATATAGAGTTGCTACAGAGTCATATAAGGCGATAATCTCATTTGTTTTCAGAAGCAGATTTTTAAAAAGTCTTAGGGCTTGAGCCTCGTTTCCTTTATAATGTTTTAATAAATATTGGTCTAATCTTCCAAAAGATATTCCATGTTCGAAATTTTCCAAGTGAAGTGCAAGATGAATAAACCAAATAAATTGAATCGCTTCATGCATGTTTCTTGGAGGGTTTTCAGGTACTTGCTTGCATGTGTCAGCAATTTTAATCAATTCTGCCTTTCTTAAAGGATCTGATTCCTCTTGTGATAGCTTAATTGCCTCTTCACTAAATTTATTAGCATATTCGATAATTGCTTTAATTATGATTTTCATTGACTTAAAAAACGCTATTTGTTCATCAGCTCGTGTTTTTTTGCCAAATAACTTAGAGAATTCTTCTATCTGTTTAGTAGATGCATCCAAATAATATTTTAATCCATTTTTAAGCAAGCGCTCATAATCAATGACAGCATGAGCTATACCTCCTGCTTCTGTAGAAACATAAGCTAAACCCCTATATAGGACGTCAAAAACGTTTTTAGGAGCTACTTCATCAGCATAAGCTTGTACGCAATAATTCTTAAAAAATGGAGCTATTTTTTCCTTCATTAACTTTATATCTTCATCTTTTACCTTTATTGGATTAACTTCTCTTTTAGAAAGAGAGTCTAATTCTCTCATTATTCTGAGTCCGGTTGCTTCAGGTCTAGGGATCGCAACAGGTACTCTCTCATCGAATGTTCCAACAATTATTTCATCCGGTCGAATAATGATTGGCAAGCTCTCTAATGTATATTTCAATCCAACAGCTTGTTTGATCAATACTGGTTTACCGGGTGATTCTTTTAATGCCTTCATGTATGATAAAGGCACGATCAAAGAAAGACAAGGGTCTTTCCGAACTAAATCGTTTAGAAGATTAGTAGTCAATATTATCCCTTAATACAAGTAATTACAGTAATTATAGAGAAAAAAAAATTGACAATATAAAAATCTTTATACTATTTTACAAAACAAAATAAAAAAAAATTAAATTTTCAGGTTAATTCAATTCCACAATTTATACAAAATTGATGAGATTCCCTGCGTTTACTACCACAATTTGAACAAAAAGTCGCTTGATTATAACTGGATTTCATTTTATGAGTATTTATTTTTGGAGTTTCTGAAACATGCATTTGTTGTTGAGGATATCTACTATGTTGACTATAGTATTTAGCAGTTTTTCTACACCTTGATAAAGAATAGCAACATATAACAAAGATCACAAAGAAAAAAGCCAATAAAGGTAATTGACTAATAATCATCATAGTAAAGTAGGAATCATCCATGATATAATAAGGGTCACCATAGTAGAAATAATAATTCATGAATATCGATGTAAAAGCCGTTACAAATACTAAGACACAAATAAGCATCCCGATTAAGGCAAATACAAAAATAGATACTGATTGTTTTTGAGTCAAGGTAAATCCAAACCACTTTGGAGCACTTCTTTCCATTATTTTACCCTCATGAGTATTTTTAATTACTATTAATCAATTGTATAAGTAGCTATATAAATCTATTTACATCAAAGTAAATTGTGTTTTGCAATTCTAACATTTCAAAAAAACAGAAATAAAAGAAAAAAAGAGGAGAATTTTACATTTTCTTGGCTTGTGTTATCCAATTTTTTATGTTCGCTAATGTAGGTAGCTTTCTGATAACGTCTGGCTTTTGTTTATCAAATTCCACGATTTTATCAAGAGTCGCTGGAGGGGCTCTTTTTGCTAATTCTTTTACAGAATCGATTCCGGCTTGATTAAGAGCATCAGCATATTTAGGTGATTTTTTATAAAAGTAAAGAGATTGTTCTCTTCCTAAAATAATGTAAATTATAAGATTAAAAGGTTAATTTAGACCCAAATATTTTTTTGTTTCATCGACTGTCGCTATTTCTCTCCCAATCTCTTTAGCTACTCGTGCCATCCGCTTCACTAATTGGGCATTACTTTGAGCAAGTTCTCCTTTTCGATAATATATCGTGTCTTCTAACCCTGTTCTTATATTTGCTCCCATGCACATTGCAGCAACGGTAGTTCTTAGGTTATATTTTCCAACAGTGACGACTTGCCATGTAGAACCCTCAGGAATCTGATTAACCATGTGTAAAAGATTTTCCATGGTTGCGGGAGCGCCTCCTTTAATTCCTAAAACAATGCTAAAGTGTAAAGGAGGTTCTAATAACCCCGTCTCTACAAATTCGAGAACATTCGATACATGACTAACGTCATATACTTCAATTTCAATTCCAAAACCTTTTTTCTTACATCGTTTTAGGTATTTACGATTAAAATCTTGCGGGTTCTTGAACAAGGATCCTCCATAAGGAGTACGAAATTCAAAAGATCCTGCATTTATTGTATGCATTTCAGGTTCAGGTTCTATATTGAGAAGATTTAATCGTTCTTCCAAAGATGGTTGAACAATTTCGGTCGTCATTCTTTTTTTTCCTGATTTAGTAGTGAAATGTTGTTCGACTACACGAGCTCCGATTCCATTTCCTATTTGTCTTATGATCGGGCACATTTCACCAATTAACTTGATTGTTTTGTTGTAATATTTTAAATCGGGAGTATTTTGACCATCTTCTGCTCTTACATGGATGTGAACTATGGAGGCTCCTGCTTCATAACATTCAATTGCAGCTTGTGCTTGTTCTTCGGCTGATATTGGTAAGGAAGGATTTGCCCATTTTCCATGGATTCCTCCCGTTATAGCTGCTGTAATAATTACCTTTTTTTCTTTAAGAAAATCTGGTTTCAATACATTTTACCTCAAATTTTTGATTCTATTGAATAATAAGAAATATTTCGCAATTGATTTATTTCTTTCTTTGTTAGAATTCTCGAAAACTTATATTCAAATATCAATTTAATATGATAATATTGATAATAATAAGGAAGAATATGATGAAAAAAGAAAATATTGATTTTATGGTTATTCACGCGTTATTTTCCGCAGTTTGTGTAATCGTTTTATTAATTCCAATAATTCCTATTGGAATCAAGTTATTTCTGCTTGTTTTACTATATAATATAATAATTCCTGTCTTTGGTACAATTAGAAAGCATTCTTCTTGGTTTAAAATGTGGTTATTTGCCTTGATTTTAAGTTTATTCCAAGTCTGGCCGGATTGGTTCTTAGCATCTCAATTAAACGTTCTTATTTTTCCTTCAGATGGATTTATTAAAATTGGTTCAGTTTCAGGATATATGGCTGGATTATGGACAATTCCATTCTTTATAATAATCTATTTAGGAACCATTTTAAAAAACAAATACTCAGAAAAATTTAAGTACATCTTCATTGGTCTATTATCATTGTTGATTTTTGGTATCGCTGAACAAACCATGTGGCTTTTAGGCTCTTGGCATGCAATTAACGTGACGCTCATTGGATATGGTGCAATCTACATTATCATTCCAGAAATCATTTTGGGTTTGACGTGCTTCTATGCTTATGAATGGTCACTTGAACGATCAATTACCTCCAAAATAACCATCGCTTTTCTAACAATGATTATTTACTTAGGTAATGCTTCCTCGTTTTATTTTTTATTTGAAAAAATCATTTTTATCTGAAAAAACATGAAAAACTCAATTGAAAGAATCGAATTAACACCTTTGTTTGTACCATTTAAAGGCTACGTTCAAAAAGCAATGGCAGAATCGGAAGGAGGATTAGGCATGGCAATAGGCGCTGAAGAAGCGTGGCTTGGCGGCGATTTTGTAATATGTAAACTTTTTAGTAAAGATGGAAGTATGGGTCTAGGAGAGTCATTTGTATGGTTACCCGAAACAGGTGTATCTCCGATTCAAATTATTGACGCCATTCAAAATTCACTTTCAAAATATGTTTTAGGAGAAAATCCCTTCAATATTGAAAAAATTAATTTTCGCATGGATGCTAATTTGGCTCGAAATGAGACCGCAAAAGGATTATTAGACATGGCTTGTTATGATTTAATGGGGCAAATTACGGATTTACCAGTGTGTGAATTAATTGGTGGAAGAAATATTGATGAAATCCCACTAGCTGCCTTAATTCCTCTTGGAGAACCGATGTTAATGAAAGGGCTTGTCAGGTCCTATTTTAAAAGGGGTTTTCGTACTTTTAGATTGAAATTAGGAAAAAGCATTGAATCAGATGTTAAAACGGTTAAGGCAATCCGAACTATTTTTGGTAATAAAATTAATTTACGTGTTGATTATAACCAATCCTACACGCCATCAAAAGCAGTTAATGCAATTAAAGCAATTGAACCATTTCAAATAGATTTTGCAGAACAACCAGTAAGAGCAGATGATTATATAGGCATGGCGTATGTTCAAAAACGAATCAATACACCTCTAATGGCTCATGAAGGGTTTTTTTCTCTAAAAGATTTTATAACTTTGGTTGAACTTGGAGCAGTAAGAGTAGTAGGTCTTAATTCGGATCGTCCAGGAGGTATAACAAAAGCGATTGAAGCAATTCATTATGCAAAAATGAGAGGACTTGATGTTGTACTACACAATCAACCATTAGGGATAGCATCCGCAATGCAAATTCATTTACATGCGGCTTTTCATCACTCCATTAATCATCCTTCTGAATTATTTGGTCAAGAAATGCTTGAGGATGATTTATTGCAGATATCATTAGATTATTCGAATGGAAAAGTGAAAGTTCCAGATGGTTCTGGATGGGGGATAAAATTAGATGAAAATGCACTACAGCGATTTGCCACTGATGAAACACTAATTTTAGAAGATTGATTATTAATATTTTTGATTAAAGACTTATTTAAGATTACAAATATTTACTAATCTAAACCTTTAGCTATTTAGCTATAAATCAACAATGGTGAAATATTATTTTTAAAGAAGTGAAAAAGGCTTATAAGATAATTTCTGATGCAGCAAACCACACTCCGGTAATGAAAAGCAGGACTTTAGATGCCATGACAAATGCTAAAAGAGTCTTTGTAAAATGCGAAAACTTTCAAAGAACTGGCTCCTTCAAGTTTAGAGGTGCTTGGAATTGTATGAGTCATATTCCAATTAGAGAAAGAACAAAAGGGATAATCGCTCATTCATCTGGTAATTTTGCTCAAGCTGTAGCATTGGTTGCGAAGATATTAGGTATTAAAGCCACTGTTGTAATGCCTGAAAATGCGACTCCTTCTAAGATAGAAGCGACAAAGGGTTATGGAGCAAATATCCTCTTTTCGGGACCTAATATTGAGGATCGCGCAAGAGTGACCCAAGAACAAATAGATATACATGGATATAGATTAGTTCATCCATATGATGATTATAATGTAATTTTTGGTGGTGGAACAACAGCTTTAGAATTTATTAACCAAATCGGAAAACTTGACTTATTATTAATTCCAATAGGAGGAGGAGGATTAATTAGTGGCTGTTCCATCGCAGCAAAAGGATATGACCCCCGAATTAAAATAATAGGTGTTGAGCCCAAGAATGCTGACGATGCTTATCAATCCTTCGAACAAGGAAAACTGATACCTGTAGTAAATCCCAATACAATCGCTGATGGATTAAGGACATCCCTCGGTGAAAAAACATTTCCAATAATCCAAGATTTAGTAAGTGAAATAATTACTGTTACTGAGGGACAAATTATTGATGCAATGAGGTTTTATTGGGAACGCATGAAATTAGTTGTTGAACCTTCTGGTGCGGTACCTTTAGCTGGACTACTTTACGGAGATATTGACCCTTCTTTCATTAAAAATAAAAAAATTGGTTTAATTATTAGCGGTGGAAATATTGACTTATCTAATTTTTTTAACTTGATAAAACAAGAACAAAATCAATTTTAATCATCAATATTAGGTACATCTTTAATTATTTCATAATTACCTTTTAACAGCTCTGCTAACATGTCTACTGCGTTTTCCCAGATGTTTTTCATTATTGATTGAATCTTCTTAAAATCATCTAAATTTTTAAGGACTATATTTACTATTTGCTCTTCTTCATTAATTTTGATTTCCATTTGAAGATCTTCTTTCAATCCACCGTAGAGCTTTAAGATGATTGGAATCTCATCGGGATAAAGAAATTTCCCAAATATATCTCCTTTTACAATTAATGTGATGGTTAGATTTTGTTCATCATCTTTTATCTCTATCTTCTCTTTGAATTTTTCCTTCATTATTGGTAAGAATCCTTCCATTAGTTATCACCTCTATTTTCTTTTTGAATAATTGGGATATCTATATAAGAGGCATGACTTTTCGAATGATAAACACTTATTTTTGGTCTCCCTTCTGATGGATATCTAGAGAAAGTGTCCTTATCGCATCCAGCTATCGCAATTTTTAACCTGTGTCCTTTTTTTAAAAGAACAGATGTAACGTGTAGTCCAAATTTAATCTCAGTTATTTCCCCCGGATTAAGAGGGGATGCATCTTTTTCCAAGAAACTATGATATGGTATGAGAGTTTTATATGGTGGCTGCTCTGGTGATATTTTTCTGTGTATTACGCGAAATTCTCCGTCTGTGATGTAAGTAATATTTCCTTCTTCATCAACATCTTCAACATACACGAATAAAGCTCCATCATCATGAGTAGAAGAGATGTATAAGCACGCAATAATTTGTCCAGTAATTTCTGTATCTTCATTAAACGGGTCGCTGCTATAGGTCAATAATCTTTCATCTTCTTTAGCTCGATTATCATAAATGATAGGTAAGCCTAAAAGTGCCCACCAACGATTAAATCTCCCAGAACTGGAACGGAAATTGATTTTATAGTCATCTTTTGAATTCTCCTCAGTAGGTATTTCGTCAGATAGAGTGAAATTATCCGAAAAATATAATTTCTGATAATTAGATCCTTTTGGTGGCCAATTTTTAGTTTTTTTCCATTCTTCTTCAACCATAGTATAATAATATAATATTTTCCCTTGGATTCCATCTCTATAAATACATTGATCAAAGAAATTAATCCAAGTGTTTATTCGTTCTGGAGGTGAGGGACTTACTTCAGTTCTCTCCAAATGAAATTGATTAGCTGGTAACCACGCACCGTGATTCCAATCTCCTAAAATACAAATCATTGGGTTTGTAAAATTAATGAATCTATGAATTATTGCGTCACAATAACCAGAATCGTAATAAGAACACCAAGCTAGTATCGGAGTGTTTGACTTTTCTATTAATGCTTTCCTTTTGAAAATACTCAAATCATCAATATCAGTATTATCAGGAAGTTTCTCATCTCGAAAGCTTTTATCTAAAGTATGTTCAAACACGTATTCGTTTGATTCATGTAGTTCTACAGCTTCATTGAGTAATTTAAGATCATTATCAGAATCAACAGCCCTGACCCCTCTAACATATAACCATAATTCAGGCATGATTTCTCTAAAGGCTTTTGGGTTGTTTATATCTAAATTCTTGCCCAAAAATGACCATAATTCCATAAAAGCGTGATCATAGGCACCTCCTGGAAATGCAACATCAGTATAGGGATCCCAAAATCCGTGTCCAGGGATGACAGCTTTAATTGCAGGATGATTATTGACAGCAAATAATTCTGCGGTTGTCCCAGTATATGAAATTCCTTTAGAAACAACATTCCCATCGGACCATGGTTGAGATATAATCCATTCAACAATATCATATCCATCTCTTACTTCTACATCAGAAAAAGGGTATTTCCTTATTCCATGTGAAGCACCCGTTCCCCTCACGTCAGTTATAATGAATGCATATCCTCGACCTATAATTATTTCGGGATTAGGAGTTGTAGAAACTATTTCATCAAATACCCATCTAAATGGAATTCTTAACTCCATAGCTCTCAAATATCTCGTTTGAGTTAAAATGACGGGAATTTTATCACTGGGACTTAAATCTTTTGGCAAACAAACAGTTACAGCGATTTTTACACCATCTCGCATTTCTACGTAAAGGTTCTTCAGTGAATACTCACCAGAATACTTCATAGAAGGTATCTTACCAATCTCTTTAAATGGATTGTTTTTAACTGCCTTTGAATCTGTCATGATAATCTATTTTTATAGAAATTAACCTTAATTATCTATTAATATCTAACCTTGATTATAACTTTTTTTTCTTGAATAAACTTCTAATCATAAAATAGAAATATTTTGCATTTTTGTTTATTTCTAATAACATTAGGACATTAGGAAAATAGGTGAATGAAGATTTTTTGTGAAATATTAGGAGAAAAAATACCGCTGGTAATGACCGGAACATCCCCTTTTTTAGGAGCAGCACAATTTGGGAAAAATGCTCGCATTTATCGTAAAAAATTCATGAATAACACTCAAGCATTATTAGAAATCATGGAAGCTTGCTATGAAGCGGGAGGTCGAGGGATTCAAATGATTCCAATCGGAAAAGTTGGTGAAGCTGCCAAAATCATGCAAGAAACTCATGATGATTATGTTATTACAGGTTCGACAGCACCAGGACCAAATCCCTTAATTGAAGAATTAGTTGAGTGCGATGCCAAGATTATTTTTGCTCATGGAATGGTCTCTGATAAAAAAGATGAAAGTCTTATCAAAATGATTGATGATATTGCCTCAAGAGGTATTATTCCAGGAATAGCAGCACACAATCCTGTTTCTACATTGAACTATGCTTTCGAAAATACAGATGTAAAAACATTCTTAATCCCTTTTAATGAGACGGGATTATTCATGGGAGATAAAAAACAATTAGAAGAAATTGTAAATACAAGAGAAGATTGCTATTTTGTTGGGATGAAAACTTTATCAGCGGGAAAATCAGATGTGGAAGTAGCCTATAATTACATATCAAAGCACAATATTTGCGCGGTTACCATTGGAATGGTTACCAATGAAGAAGCAAAACGTTCTACAAAGATAGCGTTAAATGCATTAAATAATAAATCCGAATAAAAATGCCAGAATTATCAGAAGTTGAAACTTACAAAAAGTATATAGATAAAACATCTCTAAAACTAATAGTGAAGGATGTCCAGATTAGAGATAAGAGAATCTTAAAATTATCAGAAGGACTATTTGTAAAAGCGCTTAAGAATAATAAATTTGAAGATACTATTAGACATGGAAAATATCTACTTATAAAACTAAAGGATCAATTTCTAATAATGCATTTTGGCATGACTGGGGATCTCGAGTATTTTGAAAAAGCAATAGATGAACCCAAATATACAAAAGCATTATTTAAATTTACCAATGGACACTTTTTATCATATATCTCAAAAAGATTGTTTGGGCATCTTGATCTAACAACTTCAGTAGAGGATTTTCTTGCTAAAAAGAAATTAGGACCAGATGCTTATAAGATGTCATGGAATGAATTTAGGAAGGCTTTAATTAAACGAACAGCTATCATGAAATCGGCATTACTAAATCAATCTATTTTCGCAGGTATAGGAAATATTTATAGCGATGAGATTTTATTCCAGAGCAAACTAAATCCTAAGAGAAAAATTAATACTCTTGATGAAAATGAACTGAAAGAATTATTTCAAAACATTAAAAAGGTATTACAATACGGGATTGAATTTGAGGGAAAGTTAGAAGAATATTCTAAAGACCTTCTAATCCCACATAGGACCAAAAATGGAGAATGCCCAAAGTGTACAAGCAAGCTTGAAAGATATGAAATCTCAGGTAGACACGGATTTTTCTGTCCCAATTGCCAGAAATAAATTCGAAATATCTTCTTATCTAATGAGTTAATTGTTTTTAGTCATATTAGTCATATCACTAATTTCTATTCAATTTTTTTACCAAAACTTCTATAAATGAAGTAAGCGGCGAGCGTGCCCAGAACGGGGCCTATAAATACATGAATTGAACGATACGCATGATTATCAGGCAATGTATTATATAAGATTACTAAAATGATAACTGCATATTCTAATAAGGTGGAAAGCAAAAACAATTTAATTCTAATGACAATTTTAGCGCCATCAAAGATTTTAAGCAATTTGAAACCCATTATGAATTCCGGAATTACAAGAAAAAATATAACATAAATCCAATTTATAATAGCAAATGGCAAAGAAAATAATGGTCTCCATCCCG
Source organism: Promethearchaeota archaeon (assembly GCA_030667705.1). Taxonomy (GTDB): domain Archaea; phylum Asgardarchaeota; class Lokiarchaeia; order Sigyniarchaeales; family SOKP01; genus SOKP01. The sequence goes on from DAOUVJ010000062.1 coordinate 10,459, forward strand.
TGCTCATATCATATTGAATGCCATTATAATAAATACAGATACAACAAACTGAGGCTAATATTAGTCCATTTAACACTATAAACATGAAAAATTTCATATAAGAAATATTCTCTTCAATTTGGAGTAATAACAAACTAAACAAAATTATAAAACTATGAGAATACATGAAAAAATACCAAGAGGTTATATAAAATGAATATGCAAAGGGAGAATTAATTAAAAGCATTGAAAAAAATGCAATTAAATACGCGGTAGCGATCATTAAAAAAAATGTACTTAATGTAATGGTTGAGCGATTCTTGGCACGCTTCAATAACTTATAAGTAAAAATTGAAAGGTAGATGGGAGGCCATGTTTGCGTTATAGCCACAATAATAATTCTCTCTATTAAGATACTTTCGAATATCATTTATATTTAAATAAAAATGTGATTTTAATATAATAGTCAAAGAGCAAATTTAAAGATTAGAAATTTCTGGTAGATAGGGTCATTAGTAATGAATACCTATTCAATTTTCTTACCAAAACTTCTATAAATGAAGTAGGCGGCGAACATGCCAAGCAAGGCACCTGTAATTGCAAAAATTGGACGGAACACATAATAATCAGGCAATGTATTGTATAATACTATTAAACTGATAACCACATATTCTAAAAACGAGGAAACTAAAAATAGTTTAATCCTGATGACTATTTTAACTCCCTTAAAGATTTTAAGTAATTTAAAAGACAAGATAATTTCCGGAATTACAAGAAAGAAAATAATGTACAACCAGTTCAGAATAGCAAATGGCAAAGAAAATAAGGGTCTCCATCCCGTGCTCACATCATACTGAATGCCATCATAAAAAATGCCAAACCAAAAAACATATGTTACTATCACGCCATATAACACTATAAACAAGAAAAATTTCATGAAAGATATGTTCTCTTCAATTTGGAGTAATAACAAGCTAAATAAAATTAAAAAGCTCTGAGATAACATTAAAAAATACCAAGAAGTTATATAAAATGCATAAGCAAAGGGAGAATTAATTAAAAGCATTGAAAAAAATGCAATTAAATATGCGGTAGCGATCATAATAAAAACCGTACTCAGCGTAATTGTGGAACGATTCTTGGCACGCTTCAATAACTTATATGCAAAAATTGAAAGGTAAATGATAGGCCATGTCTGTCCTAGGCCCACAACAATGATTCTCTCTATTAAGATACTTTCTAATATCATTTAACTTTGAATAAAATTGTCTATAAAATTATAATATTGATAGTCAAGGAGCGAATTTAAGTCTTTTATGCATGCTTGGTTTTCTATTTTGAAAACATTTCAGACTTTACCATCTCTGCTCTGTAATATTTCCATACGAGATCATCTATTTTCTTTTGAAATCGCTTATTCTTTATAGCGCTTGAAGAACTAGTGCTAATTAATTCATTTACTGCATTTATAATAGTTCCAGTATAATTCTTAAATTTCTCTTTATTTTTCTCCATATCTTTTATAGTGTCTAGATTATCTTGGATGAGTTCTTTAACTATATTTTTAGTATTACTCAATGTCGGAACGACTAATTTCTCGTATTCTGATCTAACTTTTTTGTTAACGTGAATGCTAACGTGTTTTTTACCATTCTCTACATTATTTTTTTTGTACACCAATCCTTTCTTACACAATCCATTAATATAGTCATAGCCTTTAGTCCTACTCTTATGTCCGAACTGTAAATCGATGGATGTTTTTAATAGGGGTATTTTTTTTCCCTCAAAAGTTAAAAGAATCAAAAAGGCTTGAAATTCTCTTGATGTTAGCGAATTTAAATCGAAAAATTTATTTTTTTTCTTATTCTTTTCCATGATTTTTCAAAAAAAAAATTTGAATTTAATAAAACAAGGGAACTTATGATTTATATATTTATTGTAAATTTACAATGCAGTATAAGGATTCAGACGATATAAATTCATAAAATATCCTTATGGTGGTTTAAAAATCTAATTATTCCAAAATTTTTAACCAAGATAGGGGACATTAAACAATTTGTCCTCAAAATAGGGGAATAAATTATATATTTGATTTCATGCATCTCTTAATTAGGGTAAGAAGTAAAAAAAGAAAATTATCCAGGGTGGGGTTTTCTTTATTATTTTTTTTCTTTTTTATCAGAGTTTATAGAATTTTTATAATATCCTCTAATGTTCTTTTTGGTACGTGCATTCCCCCTTCATCATCTTTCCAATATTTAAAGGAATCTTGGAATGGTTCCATTACCGAAACCTCATCCGGATAACCAAGACTTATAACATGTTTAATTTCATATTTTTGATTGATTTTAAGATAATTTTGAATTTTATTTTTATCGATATTCCCCATCCAACAACATCCTATTCCATATTTAACCGCACCAAGCAAAATATTTTCTACAGCAGCTCCAACATCAAAATCAACATACTCTTTTTTTATATCCGTATTAACCATTACCATGATGTAAGTAGTTGGTTCTCTTCCAGGCTCTGGTTTCCGCTCATTTTCAGGTAAAGAACCAGCAAATCTAATCATTGAAAATATTTTTTTAACATGCTCGTTATTTTGAACTATAATAAACTCCATCGCTTGGATGTTTCTTGCCATTGGAGCGACCCTTGCTAAATCAATTAATTTTTTTAGTGTTTCCATTGGTATGGAGGTTTGTTTAAACCTTCTAATCGTTCTTCTCTCATATATAGCTTGTTCAATATCCATGCTTAACATCTCGTTTCAATCTTTAACGTGATTAATTAAGAAAATTGCTTTAAATTTAAATTTATTCTGAGTATTGCTTTAATTACGGTTTAAAGATATAAAAACAAAATAAAAACAGGAGCTAATTGTACATTGGCTCAGTTCTGGATTCTAAAACTGCTTCAGCAATCTTATAAAAAGCATATTCTACATTTTTTCCTGTCATTGCCGAAATTTCAATATAAATTAGATTTAATTCATTTGCGAGTTGCAAGGCATCCTCATTACTAATTTTTCGTTCTTTAATCATGTCACATTTGTTTCCGAAAAGATATCCAATCATAACTTTTTCATCGGAAATGTTTTTTCGGAGATCTGCTTCCCAATCGCGAATGCTTGAAAAACTAATAGGATTGGTCAGATCAAATACTAATACGACTGCTTCTGAACCTTGGTAGAAGTGCCTGCGCATTAATTCGAACTTACTCTGGCCTGCTATATCCCATAAAATGAGTTCTATAACGTTTTTTTTAACTCTAAATAATTTGTCACTAATGGAGACACCCATAGTGGGAAGATAACGCCTACTGAAAGCATTATCAGTAAATCTAAGAATAGTACTAGTTTTTCCGACACCAGGATCTCCACAAACAGCTAATTTGATTTTAAATTCAGCGTTTTTTTCCTGTTTTGTTGATATCTCCGGAAATGGTTTTGTAGAAGTTTGCATGCTTTCTTTAGCTCGAAGTTTTACAAGTAGTGCACGTATATTTTCTTGTAAATGTTTCAATTCTCTCAAAATCTTTTCATGGGGTGCGTTTTGAGATTGAAGTTCACCAATAATTCTAGCAGCTTCATTAAATGGGGCGTCTAAATAATCTATATACTTATAAAAAATAATATCGTCAATTTCTTTGAATAAAAAAGTTATAGCAGATTGAGCGACATTTCCTCTTCTTGAGGAATCATGTCTTTCAATGTATTTAATGATTCCTTTTAATCTAATAGACGGAAAGGGAATAATAATGAGCGAATCAGGAATAAATCCGTGGTCTCCCGAGAGAATTGTAATGGTTTTTATTCCAACAAGCATCCTTATGTTTTCTGGCAATTCAGTTGGAAGATAATATAATGGATTAGGCCCGATCACATCATCGAAATCAGTATAAACAATTGAATGAATTAAATCGCTACTCATTTCTTAAAATAAATATTATAAGTTTAATAGAAAAATTGAATTTTTTCTATAAAAAATATATATTCTTGGTTTTTATATATGGGCATTTCAAAAAAGGAGCATCTAATAATTGCTTAACTTCGTGAAACTCTGCTTTCACGAAGATTTTTATTTGTAAATAACAGTTTTATAGTTAAATCAATTTTTTTTTTTTGAAAGAATAAAAAGGAGCGAAATTAAATTGTATATAGAATCTGGGGGTATTTGCCATGAGTAAAGGTAAATATGCGGAAATCAATGGATTTAAAATGTATTATGAGGACTATGGAAATGGAATACCTATAATTTTACTTCATGGTGGTATAGTTAATGCAAAATTAAATTGGGGCTCTTATATTAAAAATTTTTCTTCAGAATTCAGAGTTATTGCTCCTGATTCCCGAGGTCACGGGAAATCTAACAATCCTGCTATGATTTTTCCCACATTTATTTCACTGGATTAGATATTAATTAGATTATTGTTTATAGTAAAGATATATTTTAAATTCTTTTTAAATCAAAACTCTAAATTTAGAAAAAAATAGATTTAAATAATCTTGTTGGAACTATTTCAGTACTAAAATCCAATAAAAAAGTGCAGAAATGTCAGTAAATAATTATTTAAATTCGCAAGAAAAGATTTTGTATAAGCTAGAAATTCAGGGGAAAGATAAAGCAAAACTGAGTGAAATAGTAGGAGTAACTAATAAAAGAGTCTTTCACTTTCAGAGTTTAAAAGGTTATGATAGAATTTACAGAGACATCCCTTTATCACACGTAAAATATCTTGAAAACGGATGGCATAGTATTAATATTCTAAAACTCATTATAGGGATTATTTTGATCTTAATAGGTGTTGGACTATTGATGAATATATATGTAATGTTCTTTTCGATTATCCCTTTAATACCAGGAATTATCTTGGTAATAAAAGCATTGAAACAAAAAGGCTATTTTTTAATCAATAATGATGATTGGAAATTTGAATTCACGAGAAAAGAGAATATCCGATATATTGAAGAAATAATTCAAAACATTTACTTCCTTCAATCATTATAATTTTTTTTAATATATTTATCTTTAAATTCAATTTATTTAAATGTAATATAAAAAAAACTCACAGGTGATAAAATGAAAATACCAGAATTTAAGCTCGTTAAACCTTCAGATAATTTAAGAAAATACTTAGAAATGGATGAAATATCTCATACCCAATCCAAATTTCGTTTAGGAAATCGTATTATTATTTCATAGTCCTCTTCATAATAATCAACTGTATAGTCGATAAAACTCTTTAAAATGGCCCATTTTAATTTTTTGGTATTATAAGCTAAATCTTTGTTATTTTTAAGATATTGAAAAAAATCTAAGAAATTCTTCTTTTTGAGTTCAAAAATATGCTTCTTATATCCAAATTTTATAAAAAAGGTGTTTAATGCAGATCTCCTTGTTTTTACTGATTGATTTGAACTTTTATAGTTATCAAGATATTTTTGAATAATTTTCTCATTTTTTGGGAAATTTTCAACTTTATAATTAGCAGTATTAACTGTCATTATCATCATCCCCTCTATTACTATATTTACCCGTTGTAATGCTTGGCTTGAACAATTTTCGATTAGTTATTATAAAAGTTATCTTTTCACGTTCTATTTTCCGTATAATTACATGCCGCACTATACCATGTGCATCTAATTTCGTTGATCGTGGCATAATAAATTTAATATCATCAATATGTTAGGTCGCAGACTGATTTGCAAATGGACGTCTCTGAAGTGCGCTGAAGTGCGGAAGGGCACTAAATCTGGTATGTAGTGAATTGTGAATTCAACTGAAACCGGTTGCTTAAGGGCTCGCTCAAAAATAACTTCACATTTTGATGCGCCGATCCATCCCGCATGACTGCGTTGCTCGTCGATTAAATAGCTCGTTATTCGCTCTCCTCGCGTCTTGTCATGCGGGTGCCTCAACACCTGAAAATGCAAATTTATTTTTGAGCGAACCCTAAGCGGCCTTTAGGAGCATGGTTTTCCGGGTTTTCACAACTTCCGTTTTTTCAATATACTCGTCGAAAGTCATGAGTTGATCGATGACGCCACCAGGGATGATTTCGATAATCCGATTTGCCACGGTATTCACGAACTCGTGGTCATGGGCGGTGAAAAGAACCACCTCCTGGAATTTGAGCAGGCTGTCATTTAAGGACGTGATGGATTCCAGGTCGAGGTGGTTGGTGGGTTCATCCAGTATCAGGACATTGGATTCGGAAAGCATCATCTTTGAGAGCATGCAGCGAACCTTTTCCCCACCGGAAAGTACGCCGATCT
>DAOUVJ010000194.1 GCA_030667705.1 Promethearchaeota archaeon
AATTAAAAAGGCGGGAATATCAGTGCGGCGTGAACATGAAACTACGGGAGATCTAACAATTTGTTGGGGTTGGCTCATAAGTTTTCTTTATATCCTTGTTCTTAATCCTTTTTATTCTTCAATTCTAATGGTTTTTCATTTAAATTACTGAATATTCTCTTTTTTTCTTTATTTATTTATGAGATATAAATCTTCATTGCTTCAATAAAAAGTTCTTTCTGATCCCCCAAAGAAAGATTCTGATCAATTCTGTTTAAATCTTTTTCACTTGAAATCTCATTTTGAAATTTATTTAGCAACAATTCTCGATAAATAACTAAATGTGGATTGTTGAAAACCTTCCCTTGATCTTTTTCTTTTCTAAGGAGGTCTCTGAATTCAGGTTCAAGCCAAATCTTGAAAGGACCAGGACTGTGCTCTGCTTTATGTCTTATATTGAATTGATTTTTTAAAGTTTGTATAACTTCATAAACCGTTTCGCATATGATATGAATCTTATCTCTATTCTCTTTGTATAGATATTCAATTGGGACTGGGAGACGAACGTGTAATAATAATCCCATTCCCCGCCTAAAATTAATATGACCATAGCCAAATATAATTTTCTGGAATCCATTTCTTTCAAAAATAATATTAATTGATGATAAAATTTCCGGCAAGTTTTTAGGAGGACTTAATACATCCTCAAACCCAGGAAATGCAATATAATCAGATGATTTATCAGAAGTTTGAACTAATAGAGCAAATGCAGAACGTTCTTTAAGAAAATCATCAAATTCCTCATCGTTTAACCATTTATATGAACATTTTGTTATATTTTCCATGACTTTTACAAATGATTCAACTTCACTGCATGATCCTTGTATAAGAGTTGCCCATTTTATAGTTTCACTCAAGCTTGCGAATGTTCCAGGAAGTTTAAATGGAGAAATCATAAATTCACTAACTAATGGAAAAATCTTATTATCTAATACTTGTTGTAGCCCATTAAATGCTGAGTTTACATCGGCTCCGAAGATAATTGCTTGTTCAAGATTCTCTTCTGGTTGATATAATTTAAATATCGCACTTAAAATAATACCATAATAACCGTTTCCTCTTACTATTTTAGTAAAATTTGGATTTTCTTTGGTTATTTTAATATATTTTCCATCTGGGGTTAGTACTCGAATGCTTATTAACCAATCTAATACGGAACCAAGTTTACCAGAAGTTATACCACTTGCATTAGTTGAAATAATGCCCCCAATTCGAACAGGTAACTTAAAAGAACTTGCGGGTTGGATTGGAAAAATGTATTTGCCCTTACTCAAATGGGGGATAATTTTTATCAAATCAGAAACTAAAACCCTTTGTTCAACATTAACTAATCCTTTTTCTAAATCCACATAATACTGTTTCTTACTTGAATGAAGGTCAGCAAGATCAACGATTATTCCAAAATTAGCATAGGCTCCTGATAATCCTGTTTTACCCCCTGCAAACGTTATGGGTATTTCATATTTTCTTGAGGTATTTACAATATGACCCAATTGGTATTCAGTTAAAGGCCGAAAAATGATGTATGGATTAATATGTAGTAAAGATGTATCTTTAACGGCACCTCCCTCTATTATATTATTAACCAACATAATATTTCCAGAATTAATTGGCATTTTTTGATGATTTAATAATATGTTATAAACTGATTTTTGCTTTAGGAAACCGAACTTTTCCATTTCATTAATAAAGTCAGTCCAATGAATTTTCTTATTTAGTTTTAAAATCAATTCGCCACGATTCATCCTATTCTCTAAATAAAAATAAGTATTTACTATTAAAAACAATTTTTAAATAGTGCTAAATTAAATATTTTATGATTCCAACGATTGAATGGACTGAGGATAATAAAGTCAAGATGATTGACCAAACGGTTTTACCTCATGAATTAAAGTTCTTAGAATTCACAGATTATAGAGATGTAGCCACTTCAATTAAAGTCATGAATATACGTGGTGCTCCCGCTATAGGTGTAGCCGCCGCATTTGGAATGGCTTTGGCCACGATTGAATTTAAATCTCTATCAAAAGATAAATTTCTCTCATCAATGAAAGAAGCAGCGGAGATCATTAAAAATACAAGACCAACCGCTTCAAATTTATTCTGGGCTGTAGATAGAGTATGGAGGATAATCAAAGATTTTCCGGACAATCCCCAAACTTTGTCAGATTTAGTAGTAGAAGAAGCAAAAATCATGGCGCAAGAAGATATTACTGTCAATAAAAACATAGGAAAAAATGGTGCTAAGTTATTGAATGATGGAGATGTTGTCTTAACGCATTGTAATGCGGGGTCGTTAGCTACTGTCCAATATGGAACCGCTTTAGCCCCCGTAAGAGCCGCTATTGAAGATGGAAAGAAAATAAGTGTGATTGCTGATGAAACTAGACCAAGATTACAAGGTGCGCGGCTAACTGCGTATGAACTGCAATATGATAAAATCCCCGTGAAAGTTATATCTGACACATCCTCCGGGTTATTAATGCGTCTTGGAAAAGTTGATAAAGTAATTGTGGGGACAGATAGAGTATCATCTGATGCCGTATTTAATAAAATAGGTACTTATTTAGTTGCTTTAGCTGCGAAAGATAATGATATTCCTTTCTATGTTGCAGCTCCGACCTCAACACTTTCTCTTCAAGATACTGTAGATGATGTGACGATTGAACAACGCGATGCTACAGAGGTAAGTAATGTACTTGGTAAAGTTCGAATCGTTCCGGAAGGCGTTGAATGCTTAAATTACGCTTTTGACATCACTCCATTTCGCTTAGTTAGTGGCATAATCACTGAAGATGGTGTATTCACCCCAGAAGAAATGTTATCAAAATATAAAAAATAATTTAAAGAATTTTAACTTCTAATCTTTATTAATGAGTAGATTAGGAAGTCATAAATCGACCAAGAATCAATCCTTGTTTAAAGTTTTTTTACTCCTCATGATCGAGGTTATTTTCTTCAATTTTTATATCATAATATCAGGATTAGAGGGAAATTTCAACTGGACTATCGAACGAATGACATCATCGTTAGCTGGAATGATAATTCAAACTATAATATTAGTTGCAGTTATTATTGGTTTTGTTTTAGCTATTCAATTTATCATATACATTCTTTTAATTTTTACGGAATCAGATTAAGAATTGTAAAATTGAATAACTTCTTTAAAAATACACTTTAATTGGTTTAAATTTTTAGCCTTTGATATCCTTCTCCTAATACTTGTTGAATCTTTTATATTTTTCGTTAACCATATTGAATTTCGATATAATTCTGTAAATTTGAATAATTCTTTTTGATATTTAATGGGAGTATTTTCATCTAAAAAATCATCAATACACTCTTCATAAAGCTTAACGTGATTCTGCCATTTAATAATGTCATTTTCAATTGATCTTTCAGTACCATTTTTAAGAAATTTGCCAATTTGGTTGAATATTTCTGGATTTCCGATGCTACCACGTCCGATCATTAATCCATCCACATTTGTGTGTTCTAAGAAATATTTAGCTGAATCGTGATCAACAAGATCTCCATTTCCAATAACAGGAATGGACAGGTTTTTCTTTATCTTTCTAATTGTATCTAAATCAATTTTAGTAGTATTAAATCTATCTTTTACTGTTCTACCATGAATAGTAATAAATTCTAAACCCAGATTATCAATGAGAGATATAAATTCATCTATTTCAACTGGTTTTTCAAAACCTGTCCTAATTTTTAATGATACTGGACGAGATGAAAATTTTAAGGCAGTTTGGATTAATTGACGTAAAGTCTCCAAGTCATTCATTAAGTACCCTCCTTCCTTCGCTTTTATTGCTCTTTTTGAGGGGCAACCTGCGTTTAGATCAAGAAAATCAAATTCATAGCTCTCTAGGAATTCAATAGATTTTTTTAGAGAGTCTATACTTGATCCAATTAATTGAACACCTATGGGTCGTTCTTCTTCAATTCGGTATAACTCTAATTCCACAGAGGAAGGATTTTTTTCGAGTCGTTTAGTGTATAACATCGGTACAATAGCTAATCCCACAATATCAGAAACTTTGCGACAAAATCTACGATATGGCGCAGTACTGACATTTTGCATGGGGGCAAGAATTAAATTATTGTTTAATACAATCCTACCTAACTTCATTTTTTCTTTACTCATATAAGCCTTCTTGTTAATAAACTATAAAGTATAAAGAAGAAATTTTAATAAAAACTGCCTTTTAGTTTTATTATATACAATTATTATTCTAAAATTGTACAAGAGAGAAAAAATTTATCATGACAAATTATCTAAAAGAATTTGAATTAAATAAAGATTCAGCTAAAATTTCATACAATGAAGGTGAACCACTGAAACTCAATAATGATTATGCTTTTTTTCATAATAAAAACAAGTTTAGAAGGGAATTAAATAAGCTTCAATATTTATTTAAAAACTATACTGGAGATTCTCTAGTGGCTTCAGGAATAAGAGATACTTATCTCAAGGAAGAGATTTCAGAAGATTTTTTAATAGTTTTCTTTACAACTAACGACACGGTAAAAAATGCTGATGAGATTATTGAACCAAAGAGAAATTTAGCACTTGAAACGGGAAATTACTACTTAAAATCTTCCACAAATTATATTTTACTAATGAGTAAAGATATGACGGGGTTAACTGCGGGTATCAATACTTTGGAATCAGTATTCACCCAAGTTTTTGAACATTATTTAAAACTCAATAACCCTGAAGATTATGTGAAAATAAGACCATTTGAAATTTATAGCAATTAAATAATATCTTTTTATCTTCATTTTTTGTTAAATAAAGTAAGAAAAATATTTAGAGACAGAAATTAAGATGCAAACTTCCATGGTTTCTGCCTTTTTAATCGATATGCTTTCGCAGCATATTCCTCTACCATTCTATGCGTATTAAAAAAAGCGGCTAATGAAATTGCATGTTTGGCCCGATGTAGCCATTCATCATGATTCATGTATGTAGGGATGATTTCATTCTCTAAAATCTCATAGAAAGCATTTGAATCGATATCCCAATCGTTTGAAACCCCCGGATCACTGGGATTCGAATCATCAGGACCTATTGCCCAGCCGGCCATTGGATTCATCTTGTATCCCTCAAGCCACCACCCATCGAGAACGCTGCAATTTAATATTCCATTTAAAGCTGCTTTCATTCCACTTGTTCCGCTAGCTTCACGATATCTTTCGGGAGTATTCAACCACACGTCAACTCCTGAAACCAGCATGTGAGCCATATCCATGTTATAATTCTCGATCAAAACAACTTTTACACCATAATTATCATAAAGGTATTCTCCCGATTCATAGATTTTCTTAATAAAATCCTTACCCATTACATCCTTTGGATGTGCTTTCCCAGCAAATAAAAATTGTGCTTTTCCTTGACATAGCTTTCCTAACCTATCGATATCATGAAATATTAGTGTCGCTCTCTTATAAGTAGCGAACCTTCGAGCGAATCCAAAGGTGATCAGTTCCTCATCTAATAGATTCCAACTATGTCCTTTCTGATAATTAATTAAATTAAACTTATTTTCTATATGAGCATCAAAAAGTTCCAAATCATCTAATTCAATAGCATTTTGGAGTAGATGTGGGTTTGATTTCCAATTTGGCCACTTTCTTTCAAACATTTTCCTTATTGGTTTTGA
>DAOUVJ010000171.1 GCA_030667705.1 Promethearchaeota archaeon
AAAAAAATATTAGATTACATGAAGAAACGATTTGAAATTCCTACTGAGTTTGAAAATCAAGTTATTTTATCTCAAATAACTCAAGCAGTAGCAATTAAGTATGGTGTTGTGCATTGGAGACGTAATCGAAATGATTTTCACTGCATGGGTGCATTATATTGGCAATTAAATGATTGTTGGCCAGTAGCCAGTTGGTCTTCGTTAGACTATCATGGTCGTTGGAAAGCATTGCATTATTTTGCCAAAAGATTTTATCAAAATGTTTTTGCTAGCATAAAAGAAGATAAAAATTCAGTAGAATTTTGGGTAACAAACGATTTAAAAGAAAAAAAGTCGGTTATATTCGAATGGAAGATGTTTAATTCAGAATCGAATAAAATACATGATGATGTCTATGAAGTTGATATCCCTCCTCTGTCATCAAAAATGGTGGGAACATTAGATGTGAATAAAATAAATGAAGTAAAAGAAAATTTGCATGATCACATCATATTCTATCAACTAAAAACTGATGATAAAAAGAAAACAATGATTGATCAAGGCATGAAACTTTTTGATGCGCCTAAGAAGTTTAACTTACAAGATCCATCTATAAAATGGGACATATTCAAACTCGAAGATGAAGACTTGACATGTTTAAATGTTGAAATTAAAGTTTCAAATGAATTTATAGCTCTCTTCGTCTTTTTAGATTCTGAAGAATATGATTTTGTTGCTTCTGATAATTTTTTCTCCATGGGACCCAATGAAGCTAGAATAATCAAATTAAGTCAATTAAAAAAAAGAGATGGTTCCTCATTATCAATACAAGAATTAAAAAAAGAAGCTTTCAATATAAGATCCTTATTTGATCTAATAATTTTGAGAGGAAACACTTAAAAACTCTTGCTTTTTACATATTTTATATAAAAACATCTACTAACAAACATGCTGATTCATTCATTATTCATTTTACAAAAAACAGGAGTTTGCCTATATTCACAGAATTTTACTGACAAATTTAAAAACATCGAGGCAAATTTAATCACACCCTTCTTTTCAGCAATTTTCTCCTTTTCTGAAAGTGTCATAATGAAGCAAACACCTGAAATCCTAGAAATGGGTGGTTTCCGGTTTGTTTTTAAGGTTGAGGGCGATTACATTTTTGCAATCCTTTCAGATTCAAGTGCTAACTTGTTGTTCATTAAATCGAGATTAATCGGAATTATCGAAGCATTTGAAGATTTTAGAAAGAATAATAAAGTTGAAGAATATGAAGAAATTCAAAACAACATGTTTAACCTGCAAATTCATTCAATCATAGCGGGATCCGAAGAAATCATTGAGAGTCAGCCATTATATTCCAAAATTATAGAAATGATGAAAAACCTCATGTTCGAGAATGAAATTCTAGGTTCTGCGCTTTTTTCAATTAGTGGTAATATTATCTATACATCCCTACCACAAGATATTCTCCTATCTTCATTAAAAGAATTTGAAATAAGACATGTTGTTGCGACTGAATATAGTACTACTTTTTACAGCTTGGAAAACGATCAGAAAATATTTTCAAGAGTTATTAACATTCCATGGAAACTAGATCCCTTACTCGTCGTTATATATTTCGATTCAACGGTCTCTCTTGGGATGGCAGAGGTTAATTTAGAAAAGATTTCTAGAGCGATTCAAAATATTATTTGAATTAACCAAAAAATACAGCATTAATTTAACCAGATCAGATGATTCAGAATATTAAAGATAAAAAAATCTTTTTTTAGGTTAATAAATTTTAGATTTTAATCATGTATGATATAATCGTAATCGGCGCTGGTGTATGTGGTGCCTCATTTGCATATAAAGCTTCTAAGTATGCAAAAATTCTCTTAATCGAAGCACAAGATTATAATAAAAAGATACCTGAGCGAGTAAACATATTTGCTGAACATAATAAACCTTTCATCGACGATCTTATTTGGAAAGACGAGGAAGCATTTCCAAGACCTTGGAACGTATTAAATTATAAATCCGAAAAGAATGATGGGTTAATAGATTATAAAGAATTTGGTAAACCGTTAGGGAAAATCTCACACACGGAAAAGTTCATTGAAAAATTAATTCAATACGCAGAAGATCAAGGTTGTGATACAAGATTCAATGAAAAAATCTCAAAAATTAATAAACATGGTGATCATGTTGAAATTATTAATAATAAAGGTGAGTCCTATTCCACTAAGTTATTAGTTTTAGCCACGGGCTCAAGAGGATTTATTTTACAAAGATCCCTTGGTTTTGAAGTACCTGATTCATATATGGGTATTTATCTTAATTCCGATGTGGATGAGAACATTTTGGACGAGAATTTTAATTTTCAATACATGTTTCATCTCAACCCTAATATAAGTTCTGATGGTCCATTCTTTTTTAATGTTGGAAAAGGAAGAGTTTCAACAGGATATTTAGGTAATAAGGAAACCCCTGCTCAACTTAAAGATAAACTAGATAGAATTTTAAGGAATTATGAAATAATTCAGAAATATGTAAAAGGTATATCCTGGGATTTGAACAACATCGTTATAGGGGACATTTCTAAACATCCAATAAGTAAAATGACTAATAATAGAATCATTGTTTTAGGAGAAGCTGCGGGTTTGGTCACTCCATTTTTTTATGAAGGGATGTTATGCGGACTAGCTAGTGCCGATATTGCTTCAAGAGTAATAGAACCCTTATTATCGAATAATACAGAGTTTTCAAGTTCAGAATTGGTTAATTATGATCAAGAAATAGATCGACTCTTGCTCGATGGCTATTTTCGGAATGGTAATGCTTGTGAATATCTATTCTATGGAAATAAAAACTCAATGAAAAATATTTGGAACGCCTATACAGAGATGTTGTTGAAAAATAAAACAGTGAGAAAATTCGTTTACGAAGTATTGATGATTCAAGACCTATCAAAATACAATACAGACAATGACAGAGAAGTTGGAGAACGTCTTTTTGCACAATTGCCCCTCTTGTCTAAAGCAACGATGTGGCCCAAATTTTTGAAAGCAATGAGTTTTTAGCAAAAACTTAGACCCATATTTTCCAATTTATATTACTAAAAATTTTTATATCTTCTTATTTCATCATCTATCTTGATACATTCCTTCTAATCGATTACTTATCGCTTTAAAAGTTTGCTCCAATAGATCTACTTGACCTTTGAATCCTTCTATTAAACTTGGATCAATTTCCATTGCCTTTTCAAGATGATGAATTGCTTTATCATAATCCTTCTTACCAAAAAACTCTGATGCTAGAAAAAGCCAGGCAAGCGATAGGTTAGGATCGAATTCTATTGCCTTTGAGTATGATTTTATGGCTTCTTCATGCTGCACCTTGCTTTTCAAAGCATTCCCCTTGTTATAATATGCTTCAGCGAAATCAGTTTTGTACTTAATGGCTTGTTCATATGCGGTTAATGCACTATCGAATTCCTTCTTCTTTTCATGAGTAAATCCAACAAGATTCCAGGATTCATAATGATCTGGTTTGAGGTTTATAACTTTTCTAAGAGATTTTCTCGCTAAATCATATTCCTTTTTTCGGATATTAACTTTCCCAATGTGATAATAAGCTTCAATAAATGAGTTATCCAATTCTAATGCTTTTTCACAACTTTTAATTGCTTCCTCAAGTTTATCCTCTAATATATCAATCCTAGCTTTTTTAATTAATTCATTTTTGTAATTAAACCTAATTGGGACTCTATTTTTGAATTCTGGGCTCTTAATTAGCTCATGGACTTTTATAGCTTTTTCGAAATTTTCGAATCCTTTTTCGAATTCTTTATTTTCAGATAGTTGTACACCCTTTTCAACTAATAATTTAATTTCTGAGAAATGTACTCCATCGATAGAACTCTTAATTTTATCCATTTCCTCATAGCGACGATCAATATCATCGATAGTTTTAGCGTACTCCATTTTCTTATTTAACTTCTCAAGTTCTTTCTCGAATTTTTTTTGTTCTTCCGTTAAATCTCCTCTCCCCACCAAATGTTTCAGCTCAGCTTGATAAATAAAACTTTTTATTTTACTCACTTCCTGATCCATCTCTGTAGTGAGATACATTTTATCTGTCATTTTGAGTGCATCATTAAACAGATCGATTGCTTTATCAAATTCTTTTTGATTTAAGAAGTTTTGACCTTGAATGAGAATTTCTTCGATTTGCAAGATATATACCTTATTTACAGAACCTTTCAAACCATTGAAAACCTCATTACTTCCTTCAGGTATTGCCATCCGTTTAGCTATACTAATCGCGGGGTATAATTCATCAACCGCTTTCTCAAAATTTCTTTGAGCGATATGTTGTAGGGATCTATCTTTCAGTAAATTAATTCTTGCTTGACATGTTTTATTAATTAAATTCCTTATTTCTTCTACTTTTTGAGTTTTATCTTCAGCATCGGCCATTTTTTCTGAAATTTTGAGAGCTTTGTTAAAGATATCAATAGCTTCGTTTACAATATTGACATCTTCCTCGTAAAATTCTTTAATAATTAATTCTTTTCCCTTATCTAAAATTGGTTTGATCCTCTCAATGAATGTAGGATTTGTTGTCCTTGATGCTATTGAGTTGATTTTACTAATTTCTCCATCTTTTTGTGTTGATGGGAACATCTTATTTGCAATTTCCAATGCCATTTCATATTTTTTAACACTTTCTTCAAACCGATTTTCCTTAAATAATTTTTCTCCCTCTTCCACTACCGGTTTAATAGAATTGACGTGAAGCTGATTAATTAAATTCTTTAAATTAGCAATTTCTATTGATTTTAAATCAGATTCGAAGAATTTAACCGTGATATTCATGGCAGCTTGGTAGGAATTTAGTGCTTCTTCAATATCATTGTTAACTTTTAATTCATTGCCTTGTTCGACTAGTAGTCTTATTTGAATCGAATAGATTTCATTAATAGCATTCTTAATATTTGTTAATTGTTTATTATCAGAATCATTAACATGGAAATTTTCTGCTTGAACCAGTGTATCTTTTAATAAGCTGATGGCGTTGTCATATCGACCTTCATCTCTTATTAGTTTCGCTTTATGGATTGATTCATCAAATTTAGTTTTGTTAATAAGGTAATTGATTTGATCGATTTCATAATTCCGCATTTCAATGTCTTCAATCTTATCAGCGATCCTCATGGCTTCATCCAATGTTTGAAAAGCTTCTGCATAATTTTGATTGTTAACGTTTTCGCGCAATTTATCGACAAAATCAATTATTTCAATTGAATAAACTTGATCTATTTGTGAACGTATGCTGTTTAATTCGTCCTCTTTATCAGCAAGTTCTTTTACTTTAGTTTCAACGAAATTTAGGGCTTCAAAATACTTTTCTATTGCATTGTTATATTTTTTTTCATTTTTGAACGTATTTCCTTCTTGCATTATCGAATTGAGTTTCTTTAAATCTTGTTTTCTAACCATCTGGCATCGCCTTTACTGAATAAATAAATCATTTTTGTTGTTTTGAGTTGATCCTTAGAATTGATTGAAATATTTTAAACTTTTGCCCAAGTACAAACAGAGTATCATTTTACATTAAGGTTTATGAATAAGTTTGTATTCTTCTTATGTAATTTTATTTAAATGAAAATGATTGAATAAATCGTGAATTCGAAAATTTATTTTAACGGTCCTATCATTACAATGGAGGATTACTTTCCCACAGTAGAAGCTGTGGGTATTACAGGTGAAAAAATAGTCGCTCTTGGAACATTCGAAGAAGTCAAGATTCAAGTTGGGTCTCATTATTCATTAATTGATCTTAATGGATCTACACTTCTTCCTGGTTTTATAGACTGCCACCTTCACCCAATTTTATTCGTATTTTATCAAGTAAGCCCCAATGTATCAGAAGTAACAAGCTTGCAAGAACTCCAGAAATTTCTAAAAGAAGCAGTTAAAGGGAAACCAAATGATAAATTAGTCATTGCTTTAAACTTGTCTGAAGAGAAATTCGAAGTTCCAGTCCTACCAACAAAATGGGATTTAGATGAAGCGTGTCCTGACCATCCCGTATTTGTTTTACGCTATGATGGTCATATAGGAATAGCAAATTCGGAAGCTCTAAGATTAACAGGAATCGATGAGAAAACACCTATACCAGAGGGAGGAGAAATCAGGCGAAATGAGAATGGGGAATTAACGGGAATAATTTCCGAAACTGCAATATCCCCAATATTATCTAAAGTTCCATTCCCAGCCGGTAAGGAATTATCTGATGCTGCTACAAAAGCATTTAATTACTTGGTATCTCAAGGACTGACATCTCTTCATGGTATTCTTCATTCTGACGCGGGAGGAGAATTTGGTGATTTTGGGGTTGTTGAGATTCCATTACTCAAATCAATTCAATCGCAAGTTTATCAAAACTGGTATATCATGGTAAATACTGAGAGCCCTAAGAAGCTGAAGAGATTAAAAAGACCTCCTTTAGATGGAGGAAATAAAGATAGCCAGTTTAAATTGGGTTGCTTTAAACTATTTTTGGATGGAACTTTTGGGGCCAAGACTGCTTGCATGCATGAACCATTCACTGATGATCCGGGAATGTGCGGATTTTGCGT
>DAOUVJ010000022.1 GCA_030667705.1 Promethearchaeota archaeon
ATTTGGAAAGGAATCTCGAGGTTTAACAAATGAAGAGATTAAACTAGCAGATATTGTAATCCGGATTCCTACAGGAAATTTATATCCAACACTAAATATCTCTCAAGCTTGTGGAATTATTTGTTATGAAATCTTCAAACAAACTCACAACATTAGTATTGGTCGAGGAATAAAACCCATATTGCTGGCGAACAAAATTAATCGAAGAGTATTATATGAAATGATTTCAAGCATTACATCACATCTCAAAATCAGGTCACACAAAAAAGATAATGTAATATTATCTTTCAAAAATGTACTCGAACGAAGCCTAATTTCAAAAAAAGAACTAAGCCTTATCATGGGTATCTTTTCTAAGATTGACTCGATCCTAATTAATAACGATTCATTCGATGATTGAAAGTTTTAATAATCGTTGGTTTTATATTGTCTTGGTTTTCTTTTATACATTACGATGAGTCTTTCTGGAGTTGTATTAATTATGCGCCTGATAACTTTTGCAAGAGCATTCGGATTTTGATAACCCATGGCAACAGACCATTCCCTAGCTGTAGCAATTCCTATTTCTTTTAACTTTTCTAAACAAATTTCTTCATAAGTTCTCATTAATTTTTGCGTAAAATATCACCAAGGTTTTGTTTTTTACAGTTATTATTTATATTTATATTGAATAAAATCGAAGAATTATAAAAATAGACATGTCCGTATATTGTTTTTGAATACAACTATTTAAAATTCGTATACATACTTTTTGTATTCGATTTGTGGGAAGGAGATGGGACATATTTCCCATATCAATGGGATTTCTGTCGCTCTAATACTATAATAAGGTAATCTCATACATTTTACGTGTAAAAATATATATTAAGTAATTCTTATTCTCAAAAATTGTAGTATTTTTTTATATATGCTCAAGTATTGTAAATTACTATGGGTATATCATTTGAAGAATTTATACAAAAATATAATATCGATGACTTTACCAAAACATTTGAATTAAAGGGTCAGGAAAAAGTAAACTTTTATAACGATTTCAACGAAATGATAAAAAGTATTGCTAGGATCTTTGATAAACTCACGACTATCGCTTCGCTCAGGGGTGGTCAAGTGCTAATGAGTTTGGCTAAACTGGAAAAAACTGAATCAGTCATTAATAAAACCGACATAAAAAGAAGTTTAAATATTGATAGGTTGGAAAAATTATTACACGCTTTCGATTATTTAGCAGAAAATAACTATATAAATATAGAGAAAAAAACATCAAAATTCCATGTGGTTAAGCTTAATGAAAAAGACAATCCCGATTTTATATTATTTCGAGAGATCATACAAAAATTCTGGATTAGCCCCGAGGAAGAGGAAAAAAGAGTAAATAAATGGAGGGGCATGTAATGAAGAAACGTAAAACAATTTACCACGATTTAGATTTCGAAAATGAAGAAAATACAATCAAATCGATCGAGGTCATTCAGAAAGAATTCTTCAAGAAAACTATAAATACTCTTTTGTATATACTCATTATTTTAGCAATTTACCTCGCATACTTCCTCATTACTGTTAATCCGGAATTATTTGAAAATACGTTTATAGCTTCAATAAATCAATCTTATTACTCTAATTTAACTATTGGTTGGAGTTTATTTGCCACAACAACTTTCTTATTCGTATATTTCTTAAAAACTCTTTATCTTAAATACACACCTTCATTAATTAGTTTTATTAAAAATGAGTCTAATAACCTCGGATTTGACTTTCAAAAGAAATTCAACAGTGCATCCATCTTTTTATTACTTAATAGTGTTTCCATTAGCATACTCATATACGTTGACTCTAGATTGATCAAATTCGAAGATAGTCCTGTAGGTCGCTTCTTCATATCTACAATTTCAGCATATCTAATTCTAAGCCTTATTATACCTATATTTTTGGTATTATTCAATGACAAGTTCATAATACAATTAAAAGATAATTTCTATATTTTATTTGATTTTCAATTTAAAATTGGTAAACCTAAGAAAGATGATTCCAATCTAGTGGGTATTTATCTAACGTCTAATAGGTTGAGTCCAAAAAATGATAGATGTGGTAGGGTCATACATTCTATAATAGCTAAGCGAAGATGGCTCTCTAGGAAAAAAAAATCGAAGCTAAATCCATATCTATATTTTCATGAATTTTCAACACCTCTAAATTTCCAGAAACAATTCTTAAATATTGCGCTTGCCTTAACGGAGTGGCAGAATTATTATGGAACTAGGATAATGTGTTTTGATGCGAGAACTCCATTAAATAAGATTGATTCTAAGGAAAGATTTTTGGATTATCATTTATTCTTTACAATGTTCAAATAATAATTTTTAATGAAATGAATGGATTAAAAGAATATTTAGATGAAGTATTTCTGCTGTAATTTTGCATATTCAGTATAATCTTGCATGTTTTTCTCAACTTGCTCAAAAACGATATCATATAGTTGTCTGAGTAATTCTTCTGGGAACGCTTTATGTTCAAAGATAATATCACATACTAATTCTTCTGTAACAATTTGAGAGTTAATTGATTGATTATTGAGGAGGAAGTTCATCATTGCACCATCCACTTTATTTTTAATAAGTGTTTTAATTACTTTTAGACTCAGGTCTGATTTAGGATCCATGAAATAAGGAAAATTCATGTCATCTAATATTTTGATATAATTTAGCGAATTAGAAAGAAGATCGACACAATATTCTAATGAGCTAACCTTCATGTTAAATTGTTCGCAAAAATCTTCTTTTGATTGATGAGCTGGGAACGCAAAAGGATGCCTTGAAATGATATAGTATGCTCCAATATAAAATTTATAAAGATTATGGGGGATTTTATCTTGTAATTTCAAGTAACGATAAACCATGTTCACTGTATCCATTAATAGATCAGGGTTTATATCAAAACTTTCCATAAACTCCTTGCCATCTTTTATTAAATCAATGGTAATTCTGGTTTTAGTATTAATTTCTTCATAATTAGGGGTATATAATTCCAACATTTTACACGCACGACCAAAAGTTCTATATTTTTAATTAAAATATCCATGTGATATTTCGATAATATACAAATAACATAACTTATATTTAAATGTTGCACTCCGTGATCATTCCGTGATCAATTATGCAAAAGCTTAAATACTCTTGTGATCATTTTCTGAGTAACTCTAAATTTTTTTGTCGGTGCAAAAATGTCTCCAACTAACAGCAGTGAAGAAAATGAGAAGAAGCAACCAAAAATGGATCGCATCACTGTTAGTCTGGATGAGTACGATTATAAAGTCATATGTAAAATGGCTAAAAATAGAAATATTACTTTATCAGAAACAACTAGAAGGGTACTTCATGGTTGGATAGAAAATAATTCAGATAAATTGAAACAACGTTATGGAGTAGATACTAACATTGTTACCCAAGAAATAGCTCTAGCATCAATGATAGATGCTACCGATGAGATAATTGATAAATTACCCCAAGTTCTCCAATTAGTTGATGATATTAGTTTAATAGATTTAGCAGAACATTTAGAAATTAACGTGAAGGCAGTAAAGCATTTGATTTTCACGCAAGGTGATAAAATCAAAAAATTAGGTTTGGATTTAAAATACAAGGGAGATAGAATATATAAAGAATATTAATTCTCCCCTAAATAAATGTAAGGATTAAATATCATGAGTACAGGAAATATTGTCATAACCGATGAAGAACTTATTGAGAGGTCTCAAGAAACTATATCATATTTGGAATTCGACGTATCAAGTGTAATTATTCCATATTCTGAATTTATCAAACCTTTAAAGAAGAATTCTAGGAGTCGTGGTATTGAAACTGATTCTTATATTAAAAACATTTTAAAACAAGAACTAAGATAATTTTTTTATGAGTTTTTAAATTTAGATTATTTCAACTTATTTTTAAAAATTAGGTATATTACTAATCCAGATACAAATCCAACTGAAATACTCACAAAAAAACAAATTATTGCGATAGTAAAAATTAGTAGAAATCTCTTTTTATTGATATTTTTAAAAGAGACTTTAGCTAATAGAAATGCAGTAAAGAGTAACATCGAACCGAAAATAGAAGCGGGAAATTCTATAAAAATTTGTAGAAGCGTATTAGAAAAAAACACGCCGAGAATAATCTCAATTATTCCCTCTAAAATCATTGAACCTCCAGTTCGTGCTCCAAATGCATATTGAGCAGCTAATCCACCAGATCCATGACACAAAGGAATACCCCCGAGAAAGGGACTAAAAATGTTCATTATCCCCATATTAAATGATAATGTATTCGCATTGAGGGGTTCACTTCGTTCGGGAAATAGATCTCTCGCTAAAATAATCGTAGCAATCATAACATTTGTCAAGGTTAGAAAAAACTGTCCTATACCAGCGACTATCATTCCATAAAGAAGATCCATTAAATTAGGAATATGAATTGAAATTTGAGGAACACTGAAATAAAATGAATTAATACTAAGCTTTTCAGTGAATATCATTATCATTATCCCTAAGATTACTAGAACTATTGCAGAAGGTATAATATCATATTTGGCTAAAATAAGAATAATTGCAATAGATATTAACGCCAAAATAAGATTTTCGTTAACTAAAACTAGAGCATTCCATCCAAGTATCAATCCTAGCCCTAATTGGATTCCTCTTACAATGATTATTGGTACTTTCTTGACAATTTTATCAAGCTGTTTTGTTAGACCCAATATCATCCATATAATTCCCGTTCCAAAGCCCGTTGATATAACTAAACTCTGATTCCATCTTTGAGATAAGGCTATTGTCCCTATTGTTTTTTGCGGTTGAACAGGTAAAGGTAGGTTAAATTTAATACCTAAAATAATATTAGTGAGACCTAAACATATAAAAATTCCGGCTGGATTTAAACCTACAATTGAAATGTAACCAATTATAAATGGAATTAATGTACCCCAATCACCGAAAGCTCCCCCTAATTCTCTTAGATTAAATTTTTTTTTCGATTTTATCAAAGAATCATCCGAGGGTGAATATCTTGTCATGATTCAAGCATCCAATTTTTAATAAAATTTATTATATAGAATCGGTTAAATCTATATTAAATTTGTCCATGTAATTTATAATTATAATAATTATTGCTGGTAAATTCCATGAAAGAAATCCAAACGAGTAAAATTCCATATTACATTGTAGATGTTTTCGCCGAACACAAGTATGAAGGAAATCAACTTGCAGTAGTAATATGTGATGAAGATTTTCCTGAATCTTTAATGCAAGTAATTGCTAAAGAAATGAACTATTCCGAAACCATTTTTATAACATCCATCGAGAATTATAAAGTAAGAATATTCACTCCTGAATCTGAATTACCATTTGCAGGTCATCCTACTTTAGGAGGAGCCTATATCCTTGTAAAGGAATTCATTAAAAAAAAGGTAAAAACCATCTCACTAGATATGAAAATCGGAGAAATTGCAGTTTTATTCAAATATAAAGGTGAAGAAATCAGTGAAGTATGGGTGGAGCAAAAGCAGCCTACATTTTTAAATTTCTTCTCGACAGAAGTATTAGCTAATATTCTTAGATTGAATGAAGAAGATTTTGATGGAAGGTTTCGTATACAAGGCGTTTCGACTGGAGTTCCAACTATTATAGTTCCCCTAAAATCTTTAGATGCCGTTAAAAGAGCAAGGATAGATGAAGACAAGTATTACGAATTAGTTAATAAAATCCAAGCTAAAACGATATTGATATTTTGCCCCGAACCTATTGATAAGAAAAACGATCTACATGTCCGATTTTTTGCTAATTATTATGGAGTTCCTGAAGATCCTGCTACGGGCTCTGGAAATATTTGTTTAGCCGCTTATTTAGTGAAACACGAATATTTCGCCAAAAAAGTAATAAACATTAAAGTAGAACAAGGTCATGAGATTGGGAGACCTTCACTTCTCTTATTAAGAGCAGAAGAGAAAGGAGGAAAGTATTATATTGCAGTTGGAGGGAAAGTTATTCTCGTTGCAAAGGGAGAATTATTATAATACAAATATTAGATTAAACCCTATATTTATTCATAAACTCCTCTAATGCCGAGAAATATTCTTTCTTGTAATTAATAATATCATTATGACCTGCTCCTTCAATAGTAACTAATTTTTTTTCTACATTTTCAGGAATATTTTTATAAAGTAAGATAGCTTCAGAATGGGGAATTATCATATCGGAAGACCCATGAATTATTAAGACTGGCTTATTAAATTTCCTTACACGAAAATCATTTGAATATTTATTAAGGGATGATGGTGAAATTTGAGAACTTTTAACGCGGAATAATTGAGTCATTAAATTGTAAATACTAGCAAATCCACTCTCAAATATGATGCCTTTAAGTTCCTTAGGGTTATTAGCCCCTATTTCACTTGCACAAACACTTCCTAAAGATCGCCCTAGAACGAAGATAGTATCGATAAATCCTCTTGCATCCATCCATTTTTTCAATTTAGAATATATTGGCATTGCATCTGCAATTAGACTTGTATAATAGGGTTCTCCAGTGCTGAATCCATAACCTCGAAAATCCACAACTACCAAATTAACACCACATTCAAAGAACAATCGTGCAGAATAAATGTAATCTAAAGCTATTTCTCCATTACCGTGAAATAAAAGAACTGTAGGTAGATTTTCATCTTTTTGAAAAAATATTCCTCCGATTGTGATACTTTTTGTAATTTTAAGTTGAAGAGAATGAATATTCGGTGCTAAATTAGTAGGGATTGGGGTTTTACGGGGATAAAAGACAATATTTGAAACTGCTTGATTATCAATAATTGAGTTTTTTCCCATATGAATGATTCTCATTCTGTCTTAAAATATATTTGTAAAACAAGCTAATTTGATATTTTTAGATTGCTTTACCTTGATCGGCAACAATATTGATTGCTTTCTCTATTTCTTCTGGATCTCCTAAGTAATAATGGCGAATTGGTTTTAGATCCTCATCTAATTCATATATTAACGGTATTCCTGTTGGTATATTTAGATCTACAATCTCATTTTCAGGGACATCATCTAAAAATTTAACTAAAGCCCTCAAACTATTTCCATGAGCAGAAATTATAATATTTTTACCATTTTTCACTTCTGGGGCAATGACATCAGACCAATAGGGTAAAAATCTATTTACAGTATCTTTTAAGCATTCTGATAAAGGAATATCGCTTATATTTAAGTTACTATATTGAGGTTCATTACCCGGATATCTAGGGTCGGTTGTTTTTAGTGGTGGAGGTTGCACATCATAGCTTCTACGCCATATGAGAACTTGATCTTCACCAAATTGTTGAGCTATTTTTGCTTTATATAATCCTTGTAATGCTCCATAATGTCTTTCATTTAAACGCCAAGATTTATTAATGGGAATCCACATTAAATCCATTTCCTCTAATACAATCCATAATGTGTGAATCCCCCGTCTGAGAACTGATGTATATGCGAGATCAAATGTAAATCCTTCATTTTTTAATTCTTGTGCTGCATTTTTTGCCTCTTCCACTCCTTTAGAACTTAAACCAACGTCTGTCCATCCAGTAAATCTATTTTGTTTGTTCCACGTGCTCTCTCCATGTCGTAAAAGAACTAATTTTATCATGTTAATACTATCTCTTTTAGTTTGATAATTAAAAAAAGATAAGAAACGGAAAATTATATAATTTTGCCCAATAATATCGATTAAAGTTTAAAGTGGAAAGAAAATAATAAAAAAAAAAAGATTATACTTTTTATTCTCGTGTCATTTCCTGGAGTTTTTTATGTTTTTCGTCATGCAATATTAATATCTCTTCCTGCATCTTTGCCCAATGTTCTCCTTTTAGTGGATAGAATTGAAGGATAATTGATGCGAGTATTAAAGCGATACCTGGTATGAGACCGATAAAAAGCCTTATAGCTAATATTGCCTCAACTGGTTGGGATAATACGGGATCACCAAATTCAGGGCGTGGTATAAACCCAGACATGGCTAATAATGCTGTTGGAATTACTATTGCCAGACTTTGGGCTGGTTTCGTTATTAAAGCATTTATTCCAAAAAAAGCAGCTTCTCGTCTAACTCCCGTTTCCAACTCATCTTCATCTGTCACTTGAAAAAACATGATATCGTTAAGTACTAATGGCCCAACAAATCCAAAACCTGCTATCACTAAGGGTATATAAATTAATTCGTTAGGAAGACTGCTATCAGTGAAAAAGAATAGCAATATAAGTCCAAATCCTCCTATTAAGAGTAAAATTTGATTTGTCCGTGCTACACCCCATTTCTTGGTAAATTTTGGAACAAACCATATCCCAATTATCAATGGCAAGAAAATGGCCATTAGGAGTAGTATTGAGGAACTTTGGGTAATATAATCTGCAATATAGAAAAGCGAGCCTATAATTAATGACTGAATCAAGATAGCCATGAAATTTGCACTTACTAAAACTAAAAACGATTTCCTTTTGAATGTAGCTTTAATAGCATCTACTAAACCTAATGGTTCATCTACTATCGTGAACTCGGGTCTTTCTTTGAACTTAAATGTTGTATACATTATAAGTGCTGCTCCGATAATTCCAACTCCAATCATGCTCATCTGTAACATAAAGCTAGATTGTTGTCTAAAGATGTCTGGAATTATAATTCCAAGCATCATTCCAATTAAATTAAAGAAAGTTGCCATTATTTTCATGCCTTGTCTTTCTTCTTCACTTTCTGTAATCTCAGGTAATAAAGCAGAGTAGACTAAAAATATAATTGTATATGCTGTATCATAAAGACAAGTCATTATTACCATCCACCAAAAAATGGCTACTTCACCACTGCCTAAACCTGGTGAAAACCATACTAAGATAAAAGTTAAAGCTAAAAATGGTGCAGTATAACGCATGAATGGAATTCTTCTTCCCTTTTTAGCACGAGATTTGTCTGAGAGAAAACCGAATATAGGATCATTAAAAGCATTGACCAAGACATAAACAATTTGAATCATATAAATTACATTAGCATTTTTTACTAACCCAAGATAGTCTATATAGAATATTGGAAGAAGAGCGGCATATATTCCATTAATAAGCTGTCCGCCGAAACTGGCCATGGCCCAGTTCACTCGTTGTTTTGTTGAGAACTTAGCTGGTTGTTTTATATTTTCCATATTATTTCATTTTTTCATTTATTGTAATAGAATTTTTATTAAATTAGATTTATACCTTGAACATTTTAAATCTATTCCTTTTTTTCAACAAAATTATTCACCAGCATTTAAACTTAAATTCATGAAAATCATATTATTAATAGGTTATTATAAACTCCTAGACTAAATAGAAATAGCCGAATATAATGAAGAATAACCATAAAGCATTAATAATCACGTTGAATTTGTTGGTATTTTTTATACTAGCTTCTCCAAATGTTAGTGGAAATACTACTCTTGGAGATTCGACATTTCCATCCGAAGATGGAGAATATTATATCTGGCGTTGTGTAAATTCAACTGGAGATAATCATAATATTGGAGATCTAACTAAATTTATTGTTGAATTTATTTATAATGAAACGTTTGAGGGGACTCCATCCTTAATTGTAAACTATTCTATAGAAGCCTATGACATAATTGGAGGTTCCTGGGTTAGAAATCAGGACAACATGTTTTACATGGCGTACAATAGCTCTTTAAGTTTTTTAAATTGGTCGAGCATAAGTTATAAAGGAGCTAACTTGTATCTAATTCCAATTCCTACAAATTTAACTTTAGTTGGGGATGCTATTGCATCAGCAGGAATATTAAATTATTCTATTGATAGTAACAAACTAATTTTAGATTATGATAATTTAACAACTGTCGAGATAACGATGAGCTCTCTGGGTATCTCAACAATAATAGAATCTATCACTAATGGGTCTACGGTATATAAATGGGAATTAAATGTGGATGAGGTTATTATCATTATCCCAATGGGTAATTATTTTCTATTTTTTGGAACTTTGACAACTTCCATATATTTGATAATAGTTAAAAGAAAATTAGATAAAAATAAAACAACTCATTAATCATCAATATTATCGGTGCTGTAGGTTTTGATATCATACGGCACTTTTTCTCCTGAATCAACCAACCGTCGTACCTTCAATTTCCTTCCATACTCAATAAATTTTTGAGAAGGTTGATACTTTCTCGCAGGTTGGCCAATATAGATGTAATCAGGTTCTAAAACTTGCCCAATTTGGGTTATACTCCAGATTCCAAGTGTTGTGCCTTGTCCTATCACTGTTCCTGGCGCAACAATAGCATGTCCGCCAAGAACGACATGATCACCTAGCATAACCTTCTTTATCAAAAAGTAATCCTCATTATCAATTCTTATAATAATACTCGATAAGATTACGGCCCCCTGACCGATCATCATATTATCTCCAAAATCAATAAATTCAACGTCTGACCAGCCATCGAACATGGTACTTTTAAAATCAGCTCTCATATCACACCATTTAAAAGCAACATTCGTTGCCCAAGGGAAGCAGAAGTTATTCCATGTCCAAAATATAAATTTCTTAACTACTACTCTCAAACAATAATAGTAATAATCCTTATCAGACTTTTCCATCTTAAATAATCCTTCTTTAGGAACATGAATTAATTTCAGAATAATCAAGAAAAGTTTACTTAAAAATATAGTACAAAAAATATAACTGCCCCACCAAGCGAATATATCAATAAAAATAGTCCAAACCCTCCAATGGAAGAAAGTTGAATCCATTGCAGCTTCAAAGAATGTAAGAATCATTACTGAAGGCATCATCAATGAAAGAATGTTTAAGATAATGTAAATTATAGATCCCACAGGAAACCATGTAAATGCACTTGTTGTAATAGGGAATTGACTAATATCTAATGTTTCAAGCTTACTCTCGATTGGTTCATCATTCTCCATCATATTCACCCCCTAATAAGTACAAAATTTCCTTTTTACTTAGCTTTTTCGCTGGAAATCCACCATATACTCCATTATTACCAAGTTTATCATATTTAATAGTTGTTGCACCAGGTAAGAAAGTGGAATATTTCCCCATTTCAGTTCCCGGTAATCCTCCAGTTACCACATTTAAAATACTATGATCATCTATTTTTATGCCAACAAATGTCAAATTTTCATCTCCATATACCCCATCTACTACGTGATTTGTCATATGGGAGGATGTTCCTAAATAACAATTTTTTCCAAAGTTCACGTGACTATGAATAAAAGTTTCTTCCAATACAGTCCCTTTGCCAATTTTATTAGATCGAATAAAGTTTAACTCCCAATTAAGTAACCAAGGAAAGGGAGAACGAGAGACCGCAAATATAGGATATTTCATGAGAAACGAGCCAAAATGATAATAATCTAATTTAGATGAGGATAATTCCATATCCCTATCAAAGATTCCTTGAGAAGGTCCTCTTTCATCAGCAAGTTTGTACCACCAACGAGTAAATAAAATTACAAAAAATAGATGTAAAAGATAAATCCCTATTAAGATGAGTGGTATTAATAACATTGTAGTGTAAAAATTCCAATCAGAAAAGATAATTAGTGTAAAGGAGTTATTGAATATAGTTGGAACTAAGAATCCATAAAAAGACAAATAAAATAGTATACCCGGAATAACAAAAGAAAATCCAACGATAGTGAATCCACTTATTATATAAAAAAGAAAAGGAACTGAAAGTTCTGTACTTTGAGTTCGTAAGTCTTCTTCCGAATACTTTTTACCAAGTTTGAAAATTTGCTTTTCAATTAATTTTTTATCAGTTATCAAGTTATTATTTCCAAAAGCGTTCGCTGGAGCTCCTTGATATAGTGAGTTTGCTTTAAGATGTTGATTAATTGTCGTCATTGTATTTGAATGTAATACAGCGTTAGGAGCAATTACAGTCCCAGCAGAAATAACGCAATGAGCTCCAATGATTACATTATCACCAATTACTACCTTTTTAATTATTAACTTGTTTTTTACCAATAAATTAGATGCTATGATACATCCCTGTCCGAGTTTGACGTTTTTGCCTATTTGAACAAATTCACTATCTATCCAACCTTCATGAATTGAACTTGAAAATGATAATTTTACCCCTAAAAATTTAGTAACAAGTTTTTCAAGGCTTGGTAATGATAATTGTCTTGCTAACCATATTGGCCATTTTCTAATAACTGCTCTTAAGCTCCAAGATACGTAATCCTTATCTTTTTTGGAGATCTCAAAAACGCCTTCTTTTGGTCGATGAAATAAATTTGCAAAAATCAAGAATATTTTAGCAATTACCGAAGAACCTAGAATCAAGATAACAAGGTCAATGAAAAATAATAAGGGAAACAGGGAATAAAATAATAAATTTTTAATAGGAAATAATTGCCAACAATACCAGAGCCAAAATAAAGCAGGTTGGGCTCCAAGGACCATTATAATAATGTAATGAATAATATATCCTTTTTTTGCTAATGTGTTGGTTGTCCGAGGTCCTTCTCTAATAGATGCGGGAATTGATATGATAATTCACTTCTTTATTTATAAAAAATCAATTTAATTATGCGTTTTTTAAGAATAATGAGAGTTAAGTAATTTAATTTTATCCTCTCGTAAAAATTAATAGATTAATTTTTTATAAGCGATATTTAAATATTAATCAACACATGTATTTGAATTTATGATGTGAATATCCCCAAACTTTTAGATATACGATAAATTTTATCATGCATTAAAATTAACTCTTTAAGGTATAAATGATAATGAGTGAAGAATTCTTTTGGTGGACAGAAGAACAAAAAGCTATCAATAAGCAAGTAAGAACCTTCGTCGCAGATAATTTTGAAGCAGCCGAAACTTATTTTTGGAATACAGAATTTCCCTGGCCTTTAGTCAAGAAAGTTGCTAAAGAGGGATATTTTGGAGCAGGAGTTCCAAAAGAATATGGGGGAATGGAATTAGGTGCTACTGGAAGCTGCATAGTTGCTGAACAATTAGGAAGATTATATGCAGTTGGGCATGTTTTCACTGTATCGATGTTGGCTGGTTTAGAACAAATACTACGATTTGGGACTGAAGAGCAAAAACAAGATTGGCTTCCTAAGATTGCCAGTGGCGATGAATTGGGAGCACTTTGTATAACAGAACCTTTTGCTGGAAGTGATGCAGCCAATGTACATACAACCGCTACAAAAGATGGCGACGAATGGGTTATAAATGGTAAGAAACGATTCATAACAGGTGCAGGTGTTTCAGGGCGATATTTCATTTACGCTAAAACGAGTGGTGAACCTGGAGATCGCAAACAATACAGTCATTTAACTTCTTTCCTAGTAGAAAGAGGAAGACCTGGCTTTGCATTAGAAAAGATCAATCCATTAATCGGTTTCGATAATGTTCCTAATGGTGTCATTAATTTTGATCACGTGAGAATTCCAGATAATAATCGAGTAGGGGAAATTGGAAAAGGATGGAACGTCATGATGGCAGGTCTTAATTTCGAAAGACTCATTGGTGCTGCGGTGTTTGGAGGACTTTTTGAAGATGTTGTTCAAGTCTTATTTAACTATACTAAGCGAAGAATCCAGTTTAATCGCCCAACTCTTACATTTCCGGGTATTCAAAGTGAAATTGCTGATATCATCATGAAAACTAAAGTTTCTAGACTCTATACTTACTATTGTGCACATTTACTAGATGAAGGTAAGGAACCAATGATTGAAGCTTCTATTTCAAAATTAATTAATACTGAATATGCAAGAGAGATTGGAGTAAAAGCAATTCAAATTCTTGGTGGTGACGGACTCACTAAATTCCTTCCAATAGAACGAATATTGCGAGAAGCTAAAATAGGAGAAATAGTAGCAGGGACTAATGAAATACAAAAGATGATAATTTATCGTTTCTCTGCTATGCTTCCATTTTTTAATAAAAATCTTAGATATAGATGGAATGATGATGTAAACGCACCTATTATATCAACAAGAGACTCCAAATTTAAAGGCATGGAAGTTAATGAAGAGAATGTATTGAAAGTAATAGCACATGACTATAAAGTTAGTCCTGGACTATACATGACTCCCGATGATGTCAGAGAAGATCTAGGGGGAAGTCGATCTGAAATTCGGAGAATACTAGAATCATTAGAAGAGAAAAAATTAATTGTATCAAACAAAGATCGCCAAGGAAAAACTGCTTTAGTTAAAGCCTCCTATGATGGCCTACAAAAAGCATTTCCTTTAAGTTACTATGAGTGGTATCCTAAGTGGTACGCCGAAAGCGATAAATTTTAATACTTTTTACTAATCGTTCTTTTTTTTTATTTTTATTTTATTTATTTTTGAAGAAAATAAAATCGATTTAAATAGTTCAGTCTCGATACTTTATCGATTGAGTTTAAGATGAGTTTAAGAGTCTAATAAAAATTTAATGCTTGAAATTATTTATGGTCCTTTTTGAATATTAATATTAACAAAACAAAAAGAAAATAATAACATGATGCCAATATATTATCACTGCCCTCGCTGTCAATCTTTACAAGTGAAAGAACGTGAAAGAAGTGTTTTTTGTCCAAGATGCGAGCTTAACTTCGACAAGAAGTTCTTACAAATCTTAGAAGATGGAGATATCTTGGCAAATGAGGAATTGGAGGGCATAATCGACGTGTTTGCAGAAGATACCGATGAATCTGATGACGTTGAAGATGTCTTTGGATAAGAAACCGAAGTCATTACTTAATTTACCGTTGTTGTTTTTTTTCTCAAAAATATGAAAAAATACTCTATCTTTAAATGAAATTTCGGTTTCATTTTTATAACGTTTTTATACTAATGAGCTTTATTTCTTCATGACGAAATTTTTCATTTTTAAAGAAATGAAACCACAAGGAAAATGAAATTAAAAGAAGAAACCATTCCTTTTCAAGATTTTCAAGATAGTTGGATGTTTCAATATCCGAACTTAAAAATGCCTGTCGTAACGGAAAAGATCATCCTTGCTCATTTAAAGAAACTCGGTGCTAAAGATCGGCGGGTCAAAATTTCAGAATTGTTTAACTCAATGTTTAAAAAATCATTCATGAAATCTCTTATTCGCTATCCAATAAATGATATAACTCTAATTAGGCGTGAACTTGAGAAACAAATGGAACTAACGGTGCGAAAGCTGGAACGTGTTCAAGATGTTGAAATCTTGGGTGACGATTCAGAAATTGTAGGCATCCGCATCCCTTTTTCCACTAAAAAAGAGAGACAAGAGACTTTCAAACTAGCGGGCTCTAAAAATCTTGTTAATAAATTTACGACCCCATTAATTAACTTAAGTCCGTTTTGGAAGGTTTTTACTTGGATTGTAGGTTCATTTCTTGCTTCAGCTCTTATTTACATCATCATCGAATTCAATTTTGGATTTCCTCTTATTTTAATTCCTATTTTAGGACCATTCATGTTTTTATTTATCCTCACTTGGGTAAATTTTATCTTGTTATGCATGGTTATTACCCAGAAAGTAGCAAATTTCTCAGTTAAATATATTAAAAAAGGTTCCTCGAATCTTAAGGCACTCATTCGGCTTACTCATCAAGCTTCTTGGATTACCGAAAAGCTTGCGGAAGGCTCCGGAAATAGCCTTCTCGAATCATTCTTGGTGGACGTGCGATTAAGGTGCATTAAAATGGCACGTGAGCAAGGGTTAAAAAAAGTAAACGAAAAGAAACTTAATACGATTTTAGCAAGTTACCTCCTGGAAATTGTTGACTTTCACGATGGATCTGATTTTAGAGCATTGTTAGCATCAATATTTCTTTACTTGGGAAACGATATAAAAAAAGATCTTCAACTCATCAACGCTCGACTAAGGATTTTACGTGAAAAACATGAATAATAACAACAATAATCGACCAATTAAAAAAACATAATGGTTTAATAACAGAAGGATTTATTCGCTTATCTCATCTTCAATTTTAAAATCATTAATTATCTCTATTTTTCTATTTTCATCAAAAGTAATCGCTATTAGTCTAATTTCTTCATCATCTTCCAAAGATGGATCAATCATAACGAAATAAAAAATGCTTTCATTTACCTCATATCCAACCTCTAATTCTCCAACTTCATCAGGGAGTATTTTTTTTATTTGTTCGGGAGCACTCTTTTTAACTTCACTATATATTTCATCCTCAAGTTTATTCTGCTCTTTTCTAATTTCTTTAATTTTCGAGAAATTAAACTCACCAAAATATTTTGCAGTTTTCTTATTCAGCTCATTCCATGAATGAAATAATTTATTCAAATCAACTTCTGCCATAAAATTTAATTAATTCAAATTAAATTAAAAATACTTATTATAGTAGCAATAATTCAAAATCTTTAGCAAATATGTATTTCTTAAAATGACTAAATTTTTAATGTTAGATGTTTATTCTTAAATATTCATTAATATAAACGGGTGAAGAAAAATGGAAGAAGAAGAAACAGAAGGAGAAAATGAATTTGTTCTAAATGCAAAAGAGCTTGAGGTTTTTTATGAAGTTTTATTCAAAAGAATCATGGATATTGTTAAAAAACCCGAAGTAGATAGTGATCCATTTGGTCGAATGATCACAATATTAAGTCAATTAAGTGGAATATTTAGTTTTAAAAGCATGGTTTCTCTGATTCCAGAATTAGTTGCTAATGCAATGAAATATGGGATGATGGTTGAAAAAGCATATGAAGAAGAAGAGGTAGAGATCTCGGATATTGATGCCCAAGGCATGAAAGCAGAAGAAATAGATCAAGAAAAACGACAAGCAGTAATGCAAAAGGACTTAGATAAACTCAATCTTTATTTGTAGATTTTTTTTTATATTATTTTAAGAAATTAATTAAGTAGATCATCAGAGGTTTTTTTTTTCTAATAAGGCACTTAATTCGGTAATTAACCAGCATAGTTCTTCATAGGTTGATGATGATTTTAGAATTTCACTAGATTTTAGATTTATTTCTTTAGCAGTTATCTTTCCTTTCCCTTTTAACATCTGTATCTGAATTTTTGCTAATTTTTTAGATAAAGTTTCATAAGAATGTCCTTCCTCAATTAAATCATGACAGGCTAACGTGACTTCTCCTTCGAAATCGGGTTCTATTCCTGCTTCAAGTAAATCTAAGGTGTCTTTATAGTTAATTTTCAGCTCTGGACGCCGTCCTTCTTTTGTTTCTTGAAATTCTCCTTTTTTAAGCAATTCCTTAATAGCTAAAAATGCTCCAAATTCTTTTCCTTGATGTTCAGTAACAATCTTTGCATGTTTTATTTCTCTTTTTTTATTTAAATCATTAGCCCGTTTAGTACTATATTCCACCTTTTTATTGGATGCTTTGTTTCCAATCCAGATATAGAAAGTTTTTATATCATCAATGAGGTAAACCTTGGTAGCGTTAAAATCAATTTTTTTAATCTTTCTTAAAGCACCATTTTCAGCTACACTGTATAACTGCATGTTAATCTCCGATTATTTGATATAATTAAAATAAAGATATAAATTAAAGAGTTAATACCAATTTTGGTTTAAATATTCTTTCTTATTAATTAAAAACAGCATTACATCATTATTATTAACATTAATTTGACCCATATATTTCAAACCAGCCCTTTCTACAACTTTCCAACCACGTGTGTTACCATTGTTAATATGAGCTGTAATTTCATTCAATGATAGCTCTGAAAATGCAAACTTCATGAGGCAATTAATCGCTTCATAACCGTACCCATTACCCCAAAAGTCAGAAAGTAATGCATAAAAAATTTCAGCTCGTAATTTAGTTTCGATGATTTTTAATCCACAAATACCAATAAATGAATTAACATTTTTCAGAATTATCGAAAAGATATAATTAAATTTATCTTCTTCGATAAGTTGATATATTTTCTTAATATCATTTTTAGGCTGAAACCAATCAAGATTATTATTTTCTTTTTGAAGCTCAAGAAATTCTTGAAAATTTTCTTCTAAAAGTGATCGTAGCAATAATCTTGAACTTTTTAAATTAATTTCATTAGCCAATTTTGGTCACGTTTATAATTAGATGTATTCAAACCTACCATATAACACTTAACCTCTAATATTAAATATTAATTTCTAACTTATAATAAATTTATTTATATAGATATTTATCTAAATTATTTCATGTAAAAATCAGAATAATGGAAAATATAACCTAATGGATTTAAACTACATGTTCTTGTCAAGCCTTACCTTAAAAATAATTTAAGAACCTAATATTCTTCATAAAATATGAATTCATTACTTCTGGTTTTTATCTCTACTTTCTTTTTGAGTTGAAATACATTATTCCTCAATTCGAACGTTTTCTCCTATTAATAAGTTAAATTACCAAGAATTTCGTGAAACGTTCGTTTCACGTAGATAGTGAAACACTAGTAACTTCATACTTCAAGTTGAAAATATATAATAATATTATTTCACTATTAAATTCAAATTCAATAACAAAATGAAGAAATTAAAATGGCAAATAGATTTTATCCCCATTCAATTTACAATTTTTTGAGAATAGCTGATTCTAATCCTTCGAAAAAACGAATCCTTGATTGTGGAGCGGGAGGTCCCGACCCAAAAATCGCTATTTTTAATGAATACGGTTATGAAATACATGGTATCGATATTGATGATGATCAGATTAAGGATGCCAAAGAGTTTGCTAAAAAGCATAAAATTAAACTTAACATTATGAAAGCTGACATGCGTGAAATCCCTTTTGAGGATAGATATTTTGGATTTGTTTTTTCTTATTTATCATTGGTCCATTTAAGTAAAAGCGATATCGGTATTGCGATTAATGAGATCCACCGGGTTTTACAAAAGGATGGACTTTGTTACATTAATTTCCTATCTAAAGAGGACAAATGGTATGATAAGAGTCAGGCAAGCTCCCCCGGAGAAATCAAAACAGAACATAATGGTGTCGAAGAATTTCATAGTTATTTCGACGATAATGAAGCAGATAAGTATTTTGGTAATTTTGAGATTATATATAAAGCAAAAATACAAAATTTTAAGGGTAAATATCATAATACTGGGAGAACTTGTATATTGGACTATATCGGAAAAAAATTGTAAAAAAAAAGTTCAATTTCTAAGTTTTTAATTTTTGGAGCAAGTAAGCAAAGTTCTGACCCAAATCTTTAAACGTAGTTATACCTTCTTTATCATTCATTACATCCCCAGGATTTAAACCAATACCTAAATTCCAATAACTGGATCCAACAACAAACATCTGGCTTATCAAGAAGAAATAATTTATGCTAGAAAACACATGAGTCGCTCCTGCTCGTCTTACTGCTACAACAGCAGCACCTACTTTATGTTTTAGAAGACCTCCATTTAATTTACTTACAAGACCGGCTCTCTCAATTAATGCTTTCATTCTAGTTGTCATATCTGCAAAATAGGTTGGTGAACCTAAAATTATACCGTCTGCTTCAATCATTTTTTCAAGATATTCATTTAATTTATCAGTTTTTACTCCACATCTTTTATCTTTATTCTTCGCACATTGATAACATGAAATACATCCTTGAATCTTATCCATTCCCATCCAAATGTATTCACATTCAATTCCAGACGTTTCTAATTCTTTAATTACCATCTGGAGACATTGATGTGTATTTCCTTCTTTTCTAGGGCTCCCATTAAAAATTACAACTTTCATAAGGAATTTAAATCGGGATAAAAATTAAATCCTTTTCTTTCAATTCTGCGGATTAAAAATAAAAAGAAGAAATAAAAAAAAAGAAAATTTATTGTCGAAAATCGAATTAAAATAGAATTATAAGGGAAACATCCAATAGCATTCCTAATATTATGGCTACGACAATATAAAGTATTATTGCAATAATGGTTATTAATATCGCCCCTAAGAAACCAGTATGATGTCGTGCGCTAATTAATACCCATATTAAGATTAACGCAATTATTAAACCAAGTATGCCAGGCCAGAACCAGTCAAAAAGGAATAATATTAATATCATTAAGAATGTAGTGAGGAATACCTGACCAAATTCCGTGTGTTTAGCTTTACTGAAAAAACCCAATGCTATTTTCATAAAGATCGTTATTATAAGAAGAGCAATCAAATAAAGGATTAGCTCAATCATAATAGCTCCAATATCTGCCAATTTTATAATCACTTAAGATTTATATTAATTGAAAATTGTAACTTTTAAGGAATATTAAATATAAAAGCATTATCCTTGTAATTCATTTAATTTTAAATGCCTTTGAAATATTCATCATTAAATTCCTTCAAATCGTTAGGTGGCCAAGCTGATGGTGTTTTAAAGTTTTTTACAAAACGGTGATCACATAATGACGCTCCAAATCCTAGGGTTTGAGTGCGACTAAAACCAAATCCCAACCCTTCTGCTTCATAATAGTCGCCTAGGCAAATAAGGGGAAGATATTTTTCATCGCCAAACTTTATATAGGCTTTCTGAACTGCGCATTCATGAATATTCCATCCCCAATCAAATGTTGTATCATCCCCTGGTATATATTCCAAGACAAAATCAGAGGGATATGTTTTTTTTGATGTATTTTCACATAATGTTTTTTGATAATCCTTGTAAGCAGCTTCAAAAGGATATTGTGATGAGTCTCTCCCTGCTTTTTCCAAGATCTCTTTTCTATCTTCGTGAATTTTCATGCTATAATTGTAATGAAATTCGCCAATTTCATCAAAACTATACCCTGCTTTTTCTAATACACGAAAGACTGCTAAATCGGAGATACACTTGATAAGCACCAATGTTAACGGATTTTTTTGCCCACCAATAAAAGGGATATCTGGAATCATTTTTTCAAATTCCAGCTTCATAGCGTTAATACGTTCTTCTGCTTCTTTCATATCATATTTTTCATTTAGGAATAAATTTACCGCATTCAACCTATCATCAAAATCTCTCATGAATTTTTTCTTTTTCTTAATGTAATATTCATCTTTAATTACCATGATTTCACCTTTTTAACAATATTAACTAATATTAAATAATCATTATTTAACTTCATTATTCAATTTTTTATTAAAATTAGTTTGAATATTTTCTCTATTTTCTTTCTCAAAATTGACCCTTGATGGAGTAAAATGCATCAAATTCTTCCTGCATGAGAGAGAATGGATTATTTATATATGAAATAAACTCTATCTTTTAATTTTTATTCGATCAACAATTTAGTATGTTAAAATTGACGAGTGAAAAAATAGTGGATTCGACCGTTGGAACTAATAGAAGGCAGGAACTTGTTGCTTATGCCTTGCTAATCTTTACCATGGTTATTTGGGGTGGTACTTGGCCATTAGGTCGATGGTTAGTTTCTGAAGAAGTTGGAGGAGCCACTATCCCTCCCTTTATGATTGCTACTATTCGGTATTTTCTGGCTGTAATATGTTTTTTTCTTATTCTTAGGTTTAAAGAAGGAACATTAAATTGGCAGTTTGCTAAAGAGCATTGGAAGATATTAGCTTTAATGGGATTGTTCTCGGTAACAATTTATCAAGCAGGTTATTTAATTGGAGAGATATTTACTAGTGCTAGTGACGCGAGCATCATGGTGGCAACTAATGCAGTCTGGGTAATTATTCTTTCAAGCTTGTTCTTAAAGACTGAGCGATTTGCATGGAGAAAGATGGTTGGCTCGTTATTAGCATTCATAGCAGTAGTCATTGTTGTAGGGTTTTCTCCGAATGTTAATGTGTCGAATCGAATTCTTGGGGATATCATGATACTAATGGCGGCATTTTCGTATGCAATCTATACAGTTATTTCACGTTTTTTCATAAATAAAACTCGCGAAAACACTGAATCTTATCAACCAAGCTCTATTTGGATCATGACATGGGTTTCCTTGTTTGGACTTTTGATAACCACTCCGATAGCATTAATTATTAGCCCAGAATTCATAATTCCAGCAACCTACTCAACCATACCCATTCTAGTGTGGATTGGTATCTCGTATCTAGCATTCATATCTACTATCGGAGCATACACATTCTACTTAGAAGGAGTAAAACGTTTAAATGCTAGTAGAGCTGCTATTTTTCAAGCACTTGTTCCATTATTTGGAGTATTATTCTCTGCTTTATTTTTACAAGAACGATTCGACGTTTTCATCTATCCCCTTTCCTTACTATTAGTAATACTTGGAATAATTTTGGTAAATCGAAAAAGAGATGAAAATATTAAATGAGAATTCCGATACAAGTACTAGTTTATCCGGTTAGGAAAACTGATAAAGATTGGGAATATTTAATGCTTGAAAGGGTTAAAAATCGAGGGGGTTTTTGGCAAGGAGTAACAGGAGCCCCTGAAGGTAAAGAAACTCTTACAGAGAGCGCAAGAAGAGAGTTATATGAGGAAACTGGTTTTAATTCAGTGAATTTAATAAAAACTGACATCTCCTATATAATTCCAATGGAAGATAGATGGTTAAAAATTTATCCTAAAGGTACTAAAACAATTCCGGAATATCTTTTCATTGCAATGATACATCAACAAGACCCTCCTAAAATAGACCCTATTGAACATAACGATTGGAAATGGTGTTCCTACGAGGATGCCATGAATCTTCTCTCATTAAAAGATAATAAACGAGCTCTTGAGCATGTTCAAAAGTTTTTGAACCTTATCTAAACTCTTATATAAAGTTAATTATTCTATCTGATCAAAGTAGGCACTCTTAAAATTGGTATTAAATATGACTGATGAATCAAAAACAGAATTAGTTAAAAAAATTAAATCAGAATACCATAAAAAACTGAAAGAATTAGAATCGAAATTAGCAGTGAATCATAAGGAATTAAACCAAATTGAACAATCAATCAAACATGAATCAAAAAAGATTTATAACTCAAAAATTTCTTCATTAAAGACCAAAAAAGGTGAGTGTAACGCTTCTATTATGAAGCTAAAGAAGGAGATAAAACGGATCAACAAAGAAAAGCTTAAAAAGTTAAAAAAGTTGAAAATTAAAGTTTAAAGATAACCAACTATTATAAAATGAGCTGAATGGAATTTAATAACCTTATATCGAAATGAATGATATCAACAGAAATATCGTCATTTAAAAAAAAATAATAAAAAGAAATTAAATAGTACCAGCTGTACTTGCTGGAATTAATAAAATATCGTCACCATTATTCAAGTTATGATCCCTTAATTGGTCACCTTCATCCATAGTGACGCCTCCTGAACTAAGGTGAAATTCATCAGGATCAAGTCCAAAGAGATTCCCAAGCGTTCTTTTTACATCACTTACCCTATTCGCATCATTCACGGTTAACTTCTCTTTTTTCTCACCAGGACCAATTGTCGATGTGTAAATTACTCCATTTTAGCTGAAAAAAAAAAAAAAATTGATTATTACTTTTTTGTTATATTAATATTTATGAGATATTGTGTAATATAACGCAAAAACAAGATAAATTCCCATAGGAATTAAGAAAATCCAAAAATCACTTGGCAAGAAAATTTCGACTTGGAGAATCACCGAAATAAAACTTAATACTAGAAATCCCGTCCATAGGGTTAGAACTCGTATATTTATTGGTTTCTTAATAATAAAATGTATTATAATAGCAGCTATTCCATAAAGATTGACTACAATAAGGGAGATTGGAACCCAAAATCCTTGCAACCAGAAGGTTAACAAGAAAAAGCATGGAAATATTATGAAGAAATTAAGGTAATACAGTATCCTTCTAGCTAAATCTTTTTGGTGATCAATTTTATACCATATTATACCAAGCCAAATAAATGTAATCCACAATACTATTAAATCTATTATATCAGAAGGATCGAATGGAGCATCCAATCCATAGTGAGTGCCCCACCAAGCAGTAATCATTCCATAACCCAATATCTGAGTGAGCAATATGTGATATGTTGACTTTCCAATTAATTTAATTGTTTTTAAAATTCTTGTATTTGAAGTATTAGGCAAAAATTGGAGTGCTAGTAATACTAAGAATGCGGAGTATGGAAAGACCATAAAATTATAATCTCCTCTTAGGAGGGGAGTAGCATCAAGCCTTAATCGAAAGTCAAAGAATTGATAAATAATTAAGTATGCTAAGCTAATTGGGAATAATATCCACATGAAGCGGTTTCTTTTGTCCTTGATTTTATGCCCGAATGAAAACCACATACCCAAGCCAACAGCTGAAAGATAGAATAAAATACTATTACTTAATAAAGAAAAAATATGCACTTCTTCCCAACTTGTAAAAGCTTCACCGATCATAAAAAATCCAATTGCTTGCATCGCAATTTCAATGGCGAACGTCAGAATTAAGGATATAACTGGCCTTTTAGTAAATCCCCAATAGAGTAAGGGTGCTATAAGAATTGACTGGAATAAAACGGGAATAAACCAATTTCCAGGTCCCCAAAAAGGCATTATTAAATAATATAGGTTAATTATTCCATGATTTGGATAGTATTGCGTATCATACATCAATATGAAATCAAATCCATACATAAATAAGCCAATAAAGGTCGAAGCAAGATATAATATGAGGAAAGGTATGATATACCGAGTGATTTTTTTCTTAAAATAACTCCAAGAGTATAATTGTTTTAACGATAAATCGCCTTGTCCTCTAAAAGAATGCCCCAAGTTAAATCCAAGTAACACTAAAAAGACAGGTATGGAGATTCTTTCCCAGAGAGCAACGCCAATTTCATTTTTGATATTCCAAGATACGAAATGATCGAAAATCACTAGTATTATCATTAATGCTTTTAGAAAATCAATCTGGAAGAAGTTAGTTTTTCTTAAAGAAACTTTATCATCTTGTTCAATATCTTGAAAAATTTTATCATTCATTTTTTATATCTCTAATTTTTAGTTATAATTTTAGTAGAAATTATTAATAATGTTAATACGTAAATTTATAACGTTAAAGTAGTCCAATTTTTAGAGTTTAGAGATAACAAAAAAAAGTAAAAAATAAATTAAATTCTGCTTAAAAGATACCTGCCGTACTTGCAGGAATTAATAGAATGTCGTCGCCATTTTTCAAGCTATAATCACTTAATTGGTCAGCCTCATCCATCGTGACTCCACCTGAACTAAGATGAAACTCATCGGGATCAAGCCCAAAAAGATTCCCAAGTGTTCTTTTTACATCGTTCACCCGATTAGCATCATTCACTGTTAGTTTCTCCTTCTTTTCTCCGGGTCCTATAGTTGACATGAAATACAAGGTTGATTTCTTTCCCGAAGCGGGGGTCTTTGAAGCTGGTGTTTTAGACTTAACGGGTTCAAATTCATCATCAAAATC
Source organism: Promethearchaeota archaeon (assembly GCA_030667705.1). Classification (GTDB taxonomy): domain Archaea; phylum Asgardarchaeota; class Lokiarchaeia; order Sigyniarchaeales; family SOKP01; genus SOKP01. The sequence continues at coordinate 25,397 of DAOUVJ010000022.1, forward strand.
TTCTTCAAAACTCATTCTTATCACTCATTATATTGGTTTGATATTAATTCTATAACGTTTGCGAACTATTATAAAACCCTTTGGAATGATTTTGAAGTTTTATGAATAAAAAAAGATTATTAGCAGAAAAACTGGATTTTAAGAAGAAGCATCCCGTCTTCTAGTTTTATCAAATAAATCTTTTAGTTCAGCCAAAATCGCCGATTTTACATGCCTTTCACGTGTTATTGTCGCTTCGAACCGTTGACTTGGAGTTTTTTCAGGCGTAAATTCTAATTTTGGTGGAGGTTTCAATTCTCCTTTATCAATCGGAGTTCTCATTTCAAGTGTTCTAATTCTTCTATCTAATTCATTATATTGGGCCAAAACACTTTCAGAAAGTCGGATAATTCCATTTAAAGTGCTCTCTAATACTATCCCCATGCCTTCCATCTTCATATCAGATAATGTAGCAGTCTTTTGCATGGTGTTTTTTAAATATCTCGAAAATTTTGGTTCATTCGCAATTGCTGAGTATATAGAACTAAAATATATATCATATTCGAATCTATTAGTCTCTTGGAACACATCCTTGACTAAATCTTTAATCAATTCAACATTCAAGATTATTTCCGGGTCCTCTTTCACATCCGGGTCGAATTTATGTATGAATATTAAAATATAGGGATTTTCTTCTAATTTGTTAAAAACTTCAAGGATCTGTTTGAAATAACTTATACTTTTTTCATAATTATCAGAATCTTGCAAATCAATAACATAAATCACCAAATCAACCTTAAGAAAATACTTTTCTGGATTACTCAAGTAAACAGCTCTATATTCCTCTTGTCCACCAAAATCCCATAAAATAAGTGCCATATCTGAGGTTACTATCTCCTTTCGTTGCACACCCTTTGTAGGAGCTAAGTTAGCGAGATCTTTAATCCCAATTTGTCCACCAAATTTCCTAAGTATCGTGGTTTTTCCGGCATTACTTAATCCAATGACAACGATCTTTTGTTCCTTGCTCAAATATGATTCTGATTCTTCTTGAATCCTTTTAATTATGCAGCTTATCGTGACAGCTTTCTCAAGTTTTTCTTCAATTTCAAGATCTGCTTGAAGTATATGTTCGATCTTTCTTTGAGACTCTTCATTTGTATACAAAATCGAAAATGGTTGTTCGGGATCTAGTTCAGCAAATTGACCGATGGTTGAAATCTTAAATAATTCCTGGAATAAAGAAGCATCAGCATCCGTTAAGAACTTAAAGTTGGAAGTAGGTAAATTAGCAATATCCTCTAACTTTAGCTTTTTTACATTTATGATTTTAGACTTATCCAAGAATTTCGTGATCAGTTCAATATTTTTATCAGGCATTTTTCATATTACGGATTCCATTATTATAATAAATAAAAAAATCTACACTTATGATCTTTTCCATTCGATAACTCACTATCATTATATTATTATTTAAACTTAAAAAAATCTAGAGATTATTGAGTAAATAATTTGCAATTGATATAATCGAAATAATTACTAATATTGGGGAATTAACTAGCATAATACTAATTTTCTCTCAGAAGTGTAAAAAGCAATTTTGATAACCTTTCCTGATTTTGAAATCAATCAATATGGATTAGTTTCATGTAAAAATCATCCTCATCATGAGAAATTTATGAAGTACAAACCTAGTGCCCGAAGTTATTTTAGGGCGAGAGGTTTAATACTTTCATGTCAAACTTGTAACCACTCTGTAAAAGATGATTGTTATTTTTCACGAGAAGAAATATATGATATAATTAAAAAAAAAGGGTTTTTTCATCGGAAGTATAGATGTGAGGCATGTGGTAGCAGAATAGATCTGTTATTTAACATTTTACTAAAAGAATTTACATTTTCGATGAAAAAAGTAAGAATTCCTTTAATTTGTTGTGGATGTTATTGGTTCTTGCAAAATAAGCAA
>DAOUVJ010000069.1 GCA_030667705.1 Promethearchaeota archaeon
CTATGCGCTCTTAATTCTTCCAAGTCTTCTGGATGAACTAATCTAGTAATATCTTCTTTTGTCCATCCTTCAATATCTTTAGGTGAAAACTCAAAAATATCGAATAGTGCTGCGTTTACATATTTAAGTTTATCATCTTGTATTATCATTATACCCATAAATGCTTGTTCAGCAATAATTCTAAACTTTTCTTCTGATTCTCTCAAATTTTCCTCTGAATGTTTAATATCTGTAATGTTCCTAGCAACTACTAATAATTTTCGTTTGTCTAGAATGTCATTAAAGAATTTCGCATAAATTTGAAACCAAAGATAATGCCCTTCTTTGTGTTTAAACCTTATTTGAATGCGATAACTTTCGTTTTCCATCCCTTCCCTAAAATGGGATAAATAAGGTTTCATATCATCCTTATGAAGGATGCTACGTTGAAAAGAAAGTTTTAAGAATTTCTCTGGGGGGTATCCTAAGACTCTTGAATGAGTCTCTGTATTAATATATTCTGCTATCATCTTATGGTTGTAAAGGCTTATAAAATCATCAGAATTTTCCGAGAGTAATCTATATTTTTCTTCAGATTCTTTCAGATGTTTCTCTGCTTGTTTAATACCTGTTATTTCCCTTGCTACAACCAATAGCTTTCTCTTTTCTAAATCGACGCTAAAGAACTTTGCCGTGACCTGAAACCACAAATAGTGGCCTTTTTGATGTTTGAACCTAATTTGACATTTATAACTTCCATCTTCAACCCCCTTCTTAGCGACATTACTCAAAGTAATTAGATCATCCTCATGTGTAATACTCATTTTAGACGTCAATTTTAAGAACTTTTTCGGAGGATATCCCAAAACTCTAGAATGGCTTTCAGCATTTACATATATCATTCTAAATTTCTCGTCATAGAGAGAAATTAAATCATCAGAATTTTCCGAGAGAAGTCTGTATTTTTCTTCAGATTCTCTCAAATCCAGTTCAAACTGCTTTATATCAGTTATATCTCTTGATATCACAAGAAGCTTTCTCTTTTCTAAATCGACGCTAAAGAACTTTGCCGTGATCTGAAACCACAAATAGTGACCTTTTTGATGTTTGAACCTGATTTGACCTTTATAACCCTCCTCTTGAATCCCATTTTTAATAATTTGAAGAAAGGGAAGTACATCGTCCTTATGAGCAATAATATTTTTGAACGAGAATTTTAAGAACTTCTTCGCAGGATATCCCAAAATTCTAGAATGACTTTCAGCATTTACATATATCAATCGATATTTTTCGTCATAGAGAGAAATTAAATCATCAGAATTTTCCGTGAGTAATCTATATTTTTCCTCCGACTCTTTTAATTTTATCTCTATACTCTCTAATGTGGCCTGTGTCATCAACCGGTTTTCTTTCCCATTCTTTTTCAATGTATCGTTTTTGAGACTCTTTTTGTTAGCTGAAGATTTAGCAGTAAAATATTGAACAATCGTGTCAGGAGCTACAAGTTCAAAAGAAATGTTATAAGAAATTCCATTATTTACAATTGGTTTACCATCGTTTGCGGTTAAATTAAATTTTTGGTTATTTAAAGCACACTCCTGCATCACTTTTAAAATCTGAGAGTTATTTTTATAAATTTCTGAGGCTTTCCTTCCAATATATTCTTTAATTTTTCCTCCGCTAATTCTAAAACTCTCTTCGTTGTTATTTACAAGAGTTAAAGAATTATTTATTCTTTTCCAAATTAAAGCGGGTATGGGAATGCTCTTTAATAGCATCGAAAATTTATTCTCTATATCGTCAGGATTTGATTTAAATTTCATTAGAAACATCAGTAATTAAAAAAAAATCGAATAATATATAACATATTAAATTTCTAATTTAACTTCTTCCCAACTGTATATAGTACGAGTCGTTAGCAAGTATAAGATTCACTCTTTCTCGTTTAAATATGATTTTATCTTTTAGTAAAAATGAATTATTATGCAGATATCTTCAGGTAGTTCTTTTATAGGATTAGTGTTGTCATATTTATTATGCATACTAAACGCGGTAATTCGGTTCTGCTTTATAATTCAACTATTAAAATTTTAGTGCTTTAACGATTCTCTCCATGCAACTTTCAAGAATTGATTTAGGACATGCTACATTAATTCGTTCAAATCCTTTTCCCCCTGGACCGAATATTGATCCAGCATCAAGTGCCACTTTCGCTTTTTTAAGCATCAGATTTTTAAGTTCTTCATTGTTCATCCCTAGACCATTGAAATCTAACCAGGCAAGATACGTGCCTTCGGGGTTTATAAAATCGACATCCGGGAGTTCATTTTCTACAAATTCCTTCAAGTACTTAAAATTAGAATTAATGTATTGTAAGACTTGCTCCAACCATTCTAGTCCTTCATTATATGCTGCAATCATTGCCACAATTCCAAAAGTATTAGGTATATGGATCCCATTTTTGTTAAGTATCGTATGTTTAAAGGATTCTCTCATTTTTTCGTTAGGTAAGATAATATTTGAAATTTGGAGTCCTGCCATATTAAATGTTTTACTTGGAGCAGTACACATGATAGTATTTTGTTCAAAATCTTCCGAAATTGTTGAAAATAAGGTATGTTTATATCCTGGGAGAATTAAATCATGATGTATTTCATCTGCTATTACCAAGATGTCGTTCTCAAGACAAATTTCACCAATTCTCTTGAGTTCTTGTTGAGTCCAAACTCGTCCTACCGGGTTATGAGGACTACATAGAATAAATATCTTAGTAAGAGGATCTTTAGCTTTTTCTTCAAAATCCTCAAAATCAAATTTATATATTTTATTTTCATAGTGCAATTGGTTAATTAAAACTTGACGACCATTATTGGTAATTGCGGTAAAAAAGGGATAATATACAGGGGGTTGTATTATGATTTTATCACCAACATTGGAAAAAGTTTGGACCATCATGTAAATTGCGGGGACTATTCCAGGACTAAAAATAATCCAATTAGGATCGACCTTCCAACCATGTCTTCGATGCATCCAACCTGTAACTGCATCATAATAAGATGGAGTTTCATGCCAATTATATCCATAAATTTCTTTATTTGTTCTTTTCTCTATAGCCTCTATTACGGGTTGAGGACATTGAAAATCCATATCTGCAACCCAAAGAGGCAGTAAATCATCATCATCTATCTCAAAAAATTTTTGGAGTGCTTGTTTACTGCATTTTAGTGAGAATGAATCTCTATCAATAATCCTATCAAAATCATATTTCATTTTGAATCTATAGATGAAATTAAAAAATTTATTTAAATATTTATTATTCGCAAATAAGACAACAAAGTAGCTTTTTTTAAAAAAAAAAAATTAAAAAATTAACAATCATTTGAATCTTTAAAATTTAATATTATGTGAAGATTTATGGCAGAAGCAATAAATATGTATGAAAAATATTTCAAAGATCCAAAACGGGAACCCGTATTAATTGATTATGTTCGAACGCCAATAGGGAGAAGAAAAGGAACGGTAGGACGTCACAGAGGAGATGATTTAGTAGTACATTGCTACCAAACTATTGTTAATCGGAACAATTTCGATGTTAATATAATTGGGGATTCTATAGTTAGTTGTAACAGTCAAATCGGGGATTGTGCTTTAGATATTGGGAGAACAGCTGTATTGGCAGCTCATTTGCCCGTAAGCATACCGGGCATGTCCATTAATCGTCAGTGTGCTAGTGGAGCTCAATCCGTTATGTCCGCTTGGCAAGCTATTGCCTCAGGGATAAATGATTGTGTTATCTGCGGTGGAACAGAAGTACAAAATCGATATCCAATCATGTCAGATTCTTATGTATTTGATAAAGAACAAAATAAGCCCATGATGATTGCGCCAAATAAAAAAATTTTAAGTAATCCCGAAGTAGCTCAAAAATTAAAAGAACACAAAACCTCCTTTGCGGGTCAGATTAATTCTGCTCACGATCTTGGTGCGCACTGGATGAAAAAATCAGGAAAAACTTTAGAAGAATTTAGACTAGAAGTAGATAGTCTATCTTATGCTTCCCATCAAAAAGCTATTACCACTTGGGACAAGAGAGGAAAAGAAATTGAACCCATATGGTGCCCTAAGCTTGACGAGAACGGGAATCCCATATTCGATGAAAATCATGATGTTGCAAAAGATCCAAGTTTATCGGTCCTAACTGAGAGGGATGAAGCACCTCGACCTAATACAACAATGGAGAAGTTAGCAAGTTTAAGAACTATCATCGGTAGAAAAAGTAAAGCTTTTTTAACTGCTGGTAATAGTTGTCCAACAAGTGATGGTGCCGCAGTACAACTTTGGATGACGCGTAAATTAGCTGAGGAATATGGTTTAAAAATTAGAGCTTCTATTGTAAGTTATTTTGTTATTGGCACGGATCCTGTATTGCAACTAACTGGTCCAATAAAGGCAATGCCAGAAGCGCTTAAAAGAGCAAACATGACATTTGACGATATGAGTTTTATTGAAATAAACGAAGCATTCAGTCCCGTTATCTTTGCTTGTTGTCATGATCTTGGTTTAGACTGGAAAGATCCCAGATTTAATCCTTGGGGTGGAGCAATTGCATTAGGACATCCTACAGGAGCAACGGGTACAAGGTTAATCGGGACAAATGTTCAACAACTGGAGGAATCTGGGAAAGAATTCGCTATTAGTTCGATGTGTGTGGGACTCGGGATGGGGTCTTGTACGATTGTTAGAAACGAACACCCTAAATAAAAGTAAAATATTTTATTTCTTTTTTTCAAATATTAAACTTATTATTGTAGTAAAGTCAAATATTACACAATTATCTCAACTTATTTAAAAAAATCTTAAGTATGAAGAAAGTAGCAATAATAGGAGTTGGCCACACTAAATTTGGAAGGCTCCAAGACAAAGGTTTAATGGATTTATTGTCAGATGCTTCATTAAAGGCAATAGAAGACTCAAACACCAGTGATAAAGATTTTGATTCCGTTTATGTAGGAGCCATGAGTCCTGCTGCTTTTAATAATATATCTGGAATAGCAAGCGCATTAGTTGATCGCATTAGCTTATTACCTGCTGCTGCTGATCATATAAAAAACGGTCCTGCTAGCGGAGGTTCTGCTATAAAAGCGGGGTTTCAAGCAATTGCATCCGGAATGAGTGATCTAGTTTTGGTTGTAGGTGGAGAAAAAATGACTCATATAACCACGCCTGGATTTGTTACTTCAAATGTAGCCACGCTGACTCATCCAGAAGCAGAAAAAAAGCACGGTGTTTCTTTACCGGCATTTGCAGGCTTGTTGACACGCACATACTTAGAAAAATACAATGCGAAACTCGAGTGGATCTCAGATATTGCAATTAAGAACCATAAAAATGGAGCGCTTAATCCAAATGCTCATTTTCAGAGAACTCTTGAAGATTTCATGAGAAGTGCGAGTGAGAAAGGGAAAGGAAACTGGGATAATATTCATGAATTTTTAAGAGACGATGATAGAAATCCCATAATTGCTGATCCTTTGCGGTTATTTCATGTATGTCCTATATCGGATGGGGCTGCTGCTCTAGTGTTGTGTAATGCTGAAAAAGCTAAACAATATTCCGACACGCCCATATTGATATCTGGGGTTGGTCAAGCAACTGAAACTCACATCGTGTTTGAACGTGAAGATTTAACGACTTTAAAAGCACTAAAAATCGCTTCTAATAAAGCATACAAAATGGCAAAAAAAACACCCGAAGATATAGATGTAGCAGAATTGCACGATGCCTTTGAAATTTTAGAAGCCGTACAATCTGAAGATATTGGTTTTTTTGCTAAAGGAGAGGGTGCTAAAGCCGCACATGAAGGCTTAACAGAAATAGGTGGGAAAATTCCAATTAATCCATCTGGGGGATTAAAAGCTCGGGGACATCCATTGGGGGCTACTGGTGTTGCACAAGTTGTAGAATTGGTTTGGCAATTACGAGGTGAGGCTGGTAAAAGACAAGTTAATGGGGCTAAAACGGGGATCACATGTAATTTTGGAGGATTTGGGAACAATATTATTTCTATATTAGTTGAAAAGATGTAGAATTAAAAGAAAGATAATTTGATAAGTATGGTACAGTAATTAATTTTTAAGTTGGTATTAGATCGACAATATTATATTCAATATTTATTCCATCTTTTATATAGGAAATAAATTATTCATTTGGTAATTGAATGAGAAACTTAGCACCTTTATTTCTTCCTTCTGACTCTACAATAATATTACCACCGTGTAAATCAATAATCTCCTTCGAAATGTATAATCCAAGACCTAAACCTTGAATATCAATATATTCTAAATTCTCATCCATTCTTTCAAATTTCTCAAATTTAGAAAACAATCTACTCATTTCATCTTTAGTTAAACCTACACCCGTATCTGAGATTGAAATTTCATTAACTAAATTTTTTGATTTAATATTAATTTCAATTTTTCCATTTTTAGGTGTGCTTTTAATAGCGTTTGATAATAAATTGATAAAAACTTGTTCAAAACGTATTTTATCTATACTCATCATTAAGTTTGGAGGATTATTTAATGTTACATTGATATGATTATTTTTAATAAGGGGTGTAAAATTATTAACAATGCCCTTAATCACTTTACAGATATCTATACTCTGCTTATTTAATTTAAGTATGTGATATTCTAAATGAATATCAATAAGAAAATTTTTAATAAGAATTTCCATCCTTTGTGTGTTATTTTGTATTATTTCAAGCATTTTCAAACTGATTTCATTTAAATTTTTATCATAATAATTTAATAATAGTTCACTTGCACCACTTATACACATTAAAGGAGTTTTTAATTCATGCGTCGCTCTAGCAATGAAATCTTTTTGTAATTTATTTAATTCTTCTAACCTCCTTAATTCCTCTTTTATAATAAATTCCGCTTGCTTTTGTTTATCAATATTATGGATAATTACTTGAATAAGACTTCTTCCATTCAGTTTTATAAAAGATGATAGTAAATTGATCCACACTGATTTTCCATTTTTCTTGAACATTTGAAGATCAATATTATTACTTTTTTCTTCTTTAAGAAATTGAGAAAATATTTGTTCGAGATTTGGTAAATATTTTGGATGAATAAGAGAGAGTTTTTTGAAATTTTTGCCAATTAGATCTTCTCTATTATAGCCACTATAAATAGTTGTTGCTGGGTTACAATCAATGAGATCTCCCTCTAAATTTACAATAATTATTGAAAAAGGAGAATCTTCAAATATTTTCCGGTACATCTTTTCAGATTCTTTTAATTTTTTTTCGGTTTTTTTTTGCTCTGTGATGTCCAAGATTTGAGCAATAGTCTTTACTCCTCCCTTTAATTCTTTAGATGTGGTAGAAATTATCTCAACACGTCTTTTTTCACCATTTTTTCTAACTATGTTAAATTCATATATCGGGGGGACATTTTCCCCTCTTTGCCTTCGAATATAACGGTCGCCTACTAATTTCGCACTTTCCTCATCCAAGAAATTTCGAAAATCTTGACCAATGATTTCTTCATAAGAATAATCAAGCATTTCACATAATACATTATTTACATAGATGAATTGATACTTATCATTTGTAATAAGAATTCCGTCATGAGAATTTTCTACAATAGAACGAAAATGAACTTCCCTTTCTCGTAATTTTTCTTCTGCTCTTTTTTGTTCAGTTATATCTTTTGTATGGATTAATACTAAATCTGGAGGTACAAAATCATAAATGACAAAAAGATTTTTATCTTGTTTTGTAGATTGATAATGGTATGCCATTTCTCTATAAAAATATTTTTGTTCATTAATGCAACGGTACATTTCTTCCAATATCTGGGGTTGTTCTTTATATAGCTCTGAAGCTTTAATCCCAAAATAATTTTTAATTTTTCCCTCTGTGATATCATTTGCTGCGTTATTATAATCAATTAAGATTAAATCTTCATCTTGTTTTTTCCATAAATAAGTAGGAATAGGAATTTTCTTAAACACAGATTTATAATCTGCTTTTAGTATGTTAGATTCTATTTCCTGTTTGCTCATAAATTAATCTCTAGAATAATAAATAAGACAAAATCCATTTAAATTTCACTATTTCTTAATTGTTAGACAAATTCTAATCAAATATAATCAAATTTATTTATATTAAGAATTTTGTTAGAAATCGATAATTTCTAAATAATTTCATATCAAGGCTATTCCTTCAGAAAGAATGGCTAAAATAAATGGATTTTCATTTTGTTGCATTTTATTGAATTCCTCTTTAGTGTATACAAGTGGTTCAATATTAAGATCAATTGGTGCTAGATCTAGAATTTGACCAATTCTTTCAAAAAAACGTTCATGAAAAGAACCTACGATAATTAAGTCTATAACACTATTTTCATGATAGTCTCCTCTAGCATAGCTCCCAAAAAGAATTATTTGATCAATTTCAAAATGACTTATGATCTCATGCAAAAACTCCGTTAGAGCTTCGCTTCCACTAATTGAATAACCATTTGTGCGTATTTTACACATAACTCAGCATCCTCCAAAGAGTAAAATTCATGTGGTACTTCGTCAGGAAGTCCATTTGGATATCTAGTAGGGAAATAATATTGATCTAATACTTTAGCTTTTCTTAAATTTAATAATTCTTTATCAAACTCTCCACACACTTCAATAAGCTTTCTATTGATATAAATCTTAAATTAATAAGAGAAATGAAAATTAGTATTCATAGATCCTCATTAAGATAGATTAAGATAGTTAAAGGGTGAGAAGATAATATTCTATCCTTAAAAATTATATTCCAGCTCAAAAAAAAAGGTGTTCATTTTTTTTCCAACAAAACTTAAATAAACTTTTACATAATTCTTGAATAAGAATTACTCAATTTAATTTGATTTCACGAGTAAGGAAATCATTTTGAGTTTTTTACAACAATAATGAGATGTCAATAAAATGGAAATAGAACTACCAGAATATATAAAGAATCGGTATTGGAAGGATTATTTACCTGAAGCAGTGACATTAGACCTTGATATCCCTGAAGACATGTCGTTAATTGATGTATGGCTATATAATAGTGGTAAATTTCTCGATCAAGTTAAAATGGATTTTTTTGGAAAACAATTTACAAATGGGGAGCTGTTTATATTAACTAAGAGATTTGCTGCTGCATTAAAAGATTTAGGTGTAAAAAAAGGAGATGTCGTGGCTTTATGGCTTCCTAATTGCCCCCAATTCTCTATTGCTTATTTTGCTGCGGTATATCTTGGAGCAACTCTAACAGCTATTAGTCCATTATTCACTAAAAGAGAGATTGAATATCAAATTAATGATTCTGGTGCTAAATATTTGATAACAATCGACCAGTTCGTTCGTGAATACGAAAAAGTCGCCGATAAGTTATCACTTAATAATGTGATTGTATTAAATGTAATGGAAGAAGAAGTTGCTGTACCTGAAGAGGGTATTATCCTTCATTATGATAAATTGCTAAACAAGTATCAAGAACCTCTTGAGATGAGTGTAAAGATAAATCCTAAAGAAGATATTGCCATAATTCAATATACTGGCGGTACAACAGGTCTTCCAAAAGGAGCATTATTATCTCATAATAATGTTGTATCGATGACGTTTGCAATACAGCAAACCACGGATTATTTAGTTGAGAATTATCTTAAAGAAAATATTGTTACCCTCTCTATTCTTCCATGGTACCATATCTATGGTCAAGCGTGCGAATTAATTCTTGGATGTTTATCAGAATCTTTAGCATATATTCTTCCGTCATTTGATCTCGCCAGAATTGCAGAAGTAATTAAGAAAGGTAGACCAAATAGCATGTTAGGTGTGCCTACAATGTTTGTTAACATTTTGAACTCGCCCCATATGAAAGATGTTGATATGAGCTGCTTGAAATTCGCAAATTGCGGTGCTGGTGCGCTACCAGATGAATTAGCTGCTGAATGGAAGAGAAGAACAGGTTATAGATTGGCAGAAGGTTACGGTCTTAGCGAAACAAGTACAGGTGCCATTACATCTCCTGTTTGGGCAAGAGCAAAGCTAGGAAGTGTAGGTCATCCTTTTGCTAACACTCGTGTAGGAATAATAAAGAATACTCCTGATGAGAACATTGAATTCTTACCAATAGGAGAAGAAGGAGAAGTCGTACTTTCTGGCCCACAAATTATGGTTGGTTATCACAACAGACCGGAAGAAAATAAACTCGTGTTTTTCGAAGCGGGTGGTTTTAAATGGTTGCGAACTGGCGATTATGGTCGTCTGGATAATGAGGGTTACTTGTTTTTACTAGATAGGATTAAAGACTTAATAAAATACAAGGGACACAGCGTTTATCCGAGGGAAATTGAAGAAATTCTATATGAGCATCCTGCAATACAAGAATGTGCCGTAATTGGTGTTCCAGATCCACTGAAAGGAGAAGATATTAAAGCATTTGTCTTGCTAAAAGCTGAGAGCCAAGGTAAAGTTACCGAACAAGATATAATCGATTTTGCTAAGGAAAATTTGGCAGCTTATAAATATCCTCGGGAAGTACAATTTATTCGAAGCCTTCCAAAAAGTGGTGTGGGAAAAATTTTAAGGAGATCGTTGCGGGAAAAGGAAGCTAAAAGAAGAACCAAAAAAAAAGCCTAAAAAACAGATAAAGAAACTAGACTATTTAATAGTCTCTACTATTTTATTTTTTGTATGTATCTGAATTTTATTAATTCAATTGAAACCATATATTATGATCTCATTATCGTTAATTAAATAAAACATCCATTTGATCAAATCTCATGTTATTACCAATCTTTATATTATCTTCCCCTATCTTTCCTATAGTTAATATATAAATATTGCTGTAATTTTTTATGAGTAAGAATACATCCATCAGTAGAAGCGCGCTAATGGCAGATAAATATAAATTTAAGATAGTTTTTATAGGGGATGGAAGAGTAGGAAAAACATCACTCATAAGACGATATACACAAAAGTCATTTGAAAAACAATATATAAAAACAATTGGAGCTCAATTCTCCTTTCACGAGAAACAAGTTGACAATAATGAAGTAAGATCAATCTTTTACGATATTGCGGGTCAAGATAAATTTAATTTTATGCGAAAAATGTTCTTTAAGGATAGTAAGGCTGCCGTGATAGTATATAGTCTCGCGAATGATAAAATAGGAAAAGAAAGTTTTAAAAATATTAAGGCTTGGTATACTGATGTGATTAAATTCTGTGGATCTATTCCAATTGCAGTCATTGCAAACAAGGTTGATTTGTCTTATGAGAATGTCGTGGATATTATTGATATAAGAGAAATGATTAAGGAAAAAGAATTTTTAGGTTATCATGTCACATCCGCAAAAACAGGGCAAGGTGTAAAAAAAGCTTTTAATTCGATTATTGAAGGAGTTTATTACAAAAATAAATAGCCTACTTCCCAATATTAGTCCCATTCTTTCATTTCTTCTATTTCTGACAGAAACAGATCTGCGATCGTGAGCCATTTTTGTTTTGTTTCAAAACTCGTTGTGGATTTATTTATCAATTCTTTACCTCTATTTAAATACTCCATGGCTAATTCAAATTTACTCAGTTCTTTATGACAAATCCCTAATTTGATAAATGTTTGAAAAGAATACCAAGTTTCACTGTTTAATTCAATTGCTTTTTGAAATTCTCTTATAGCATTTTCATAATCACGAAAAGCCATTAATATTTCTCCATGAGTATCATGATATACTCCATTTTGAGGATCATCATCTAAGAGGTCTCGAATTAAGTTGAGCGCCTTTTCTTTTTCATTTAAATATTGTAGCCAATATGCTTTATAAATGATGATATCTTTTTCATGAGGGTATTTCTCCATGAGGTCATTTATTATATTAAATCCTTCTTCAAGTTTTCTCTGTTCTTTAAGAACATATGCTTCCTTTAATTTGATTTCCTTTGTTTCCTCAGGGAATCGTACAATCATTTCTTCCAATAATTCAAATAAGTCATCATATTTATTGAAGTAAATTAGGATATGCTCCTTTGCATGATAAAATTCCAGATTCTCTGGATCTGATGCAATTTTCTCATCGATTTGATTAAGTGCTTCCTCTAATTTATTCAAAGTAGGTAATTCAATGTTATAAGCCTTCACTTCATGCCATATTAATCCTTCCAACTTATCATATGCCTCGACTAATTTTTTTTCTCTTTCAACTTTAAATGCTAAATAATCAATATATTTCACTAAAAAGGGACGTAAGGAATCTTTTAACCCTTCTTTGAAAATATTCATGCAAATTTCTTCTATTATTGTATTTATAGTATTATTTAATGAGAGTGAATACCGTTCCTTAGGATCTCCCTCATATAATTTATTTAAAAATGTAAGTTTAGTAATGTGTTCTTCTACAACTGCATAAAGCATTCGTTCCAGTTTCTCATTGACCTGTAAATAATAAATTTCTTCAGCATTAATCTCTAATTTAAAGAATTTAATTGGATAAATGTTTTTCTCAACGATTTGATGAATATGAAAATCGAGTATTACTTGTTCGATGTCATATTTTGCTGCAAATTCATTTTTAGAAATAAAATGAGGATATTGAGAGGGATGATTCAATGATAAAAATAACAGAATCTTGTGAAAATCCTCTTCCTTTTCTAAACTCGATTTAACTGGATCATAAGATAATCTTAACATATTATTGAGAAATCTAAATTTTACTTCATCATCTTTAATTTTAAATTTCTCAAAGAAAGTTATGGTTTTCTTCGTTACTTCCTTAATTCGATTGCTTTCCGCCTCGATAATCGAATGACGATCTAAATCATAATATTTTAGCATTTTAGAATATTCAAATTTTCCAAATTGAGTAATCCGATATTTTTTTTCTTCCTTTCGAATAAATCCTTTTTCAAGTAAATCAATCATCGTTTTCGATAATGAAGAGTTATTAATTGAAAGAGGAGGCTTTTGGAAATCGGCCCATACACAATAGTTGTTGTTATGAACCATCCATAAAACCCAATGATCATAATTTCTTCCCGAATAAAGCAATAATTTCGGGGGATAACTTAATCTTCGCTTTTGCTTATTAAATTGTGACAATTCGTAAAATCTATCTTTTCCCAGTTGAGTAATACTATAGTGATTAAATTCCGTTTTGCTTACTCGGCCATTCTCTATTAATCTTTTTAAATAAATTGATAAAGTCGACGGTTTGATGATACTCTTTAAGTTCGCCCACGTACACGTCACATTATTGTTTAACATCCAAAGAAGTACGAATTCAAAATTGGGTTTGCCTAATATTGGTTTTAAAATCTCTTCAGAAGGATAATTGATGGGATTTTCCATTACTGTAAACAATTAATGTATTAAGGTATAAAAAAATTATAGTTTAATACTGTGAATAGACTATTGGACTATGAATGGATTAATTACATTATCTGATCAAAAATTTATTTAAATTATGAAAGAAAATAACCTAAATTTTTATATTATAATAAATCTAATCTTAAATTAGAATTTTGAAATTTTTGTCATTATTTGGATTTTGAGTAGAAACACTTTTCGTATCTAGTTGTGACACTTCAACAAAGCGGAGTCTAGTAGTAATGTCATCGAAATATATATACAAGATAATTGTTGTTGGTGATGGAGGAGTTGGGAAAACCTCCTTGATTAAAAAATTCACGGAAGGGTCCTTCGAGAAAGATTATATCAAAACCATTGGCGCTCAATTTTCAAAGTATGAATCTGAAAGAAATGGAGATAAAATTAAATTACTCTTTTGGGATATCGCCGGACAAGAAGACTTTCACTTTCTCTTACCTTCTTTTTATCAAAATGCTAAAGCAGCAATAATTGTATACTCTCTTAAAGAAAATGAGCTAGTTAATAGTTTTGCTCACATTAAGAATTGGCACGAGAATATTGAAAATTATTGTGGGACTTTACCCGTTGTAGTGTTTGCAAATAAAAACGACTTAGTAAATGAAAGTAATTTAGATATGAGTGAACTGAAAAATTTGGTGGTTGATAATAATTTTCTTGGATATTACATAACATCGGCCAAAACGGGGCAGGGGGTAATAAAGTCGTTCAATGCGATCATTAATAGAATATACAACCAATTCAAGACATAAATTTGTGAAATTTAATTATTGTTATGATATGTAACTATTTTTTTGTCATTAAATTTGATTTAGGAATCTTCTGAATAAAGTTTGATAAGCTATCAAATAATTCATGCATGTTCTAAGAGTCCATTCACAGTTTTTTTTTCTATTCTATATATTGCCTCAATTAATAGTATTCAATGAACAATTGTACAAATAATAAATCAAAAGCGTGTGATAATAAAATGATGCCTCAAATTTCTGAAAATGGAATAATAACGCCATTAGTACGATTACCTGATGATGCTACGAGAGAAACACTGAAATGCGCGTTATACAAATCCATTAAAAATGCTTATAGAAAGTTTCAAAAAGAAATTCAATACACCATCAAAGAAAACCGCAAGGAGAACAAGAGTTATTGGAAACTATTAAACTTGGATTATTTCAACGAAATTGAAGAACTTTTGAAGGAAGAAATTTGGGAAGATTGTTCCATAAAGAAAATGAGTTTAAAAAAATGAACTTTTCAAGCTAATTCTAGTTGGGTGAAACCAATTGGGGGGAGGAGGGTCTCTATAGCTTGAAGAGATAAGAAAATGCTCAAAAATGTTAAAAGAGAGAATTTAATTAAGAGGTGGTTAAAAATGGCTTCAAGCAAGATTATTGAGTTACCTGTTCTAAAAGATCCGTTAGAAATAATACTTAAAGAGAGAGCAAAAGAGATTGATTTTAATAACTATGAAATCAAAGAATTAAAAAAAGAGCATCTTGATGATATAGATAACGAAAGATTGCTAAGAGAATGGAAAAAAACACTTTCCTAGTATTCTCTTAATCCTGAAGATTTCTATTTCAAGTTTTCAGATTTATGATGCTAAACTAATTTTTTTTATTCCTACTAATTTTTTTATTCCTACTAAATGGAAAAACTATATTATTATATTAGAATTTATCTAATCTTAAACTAGAGTTAATTTAAAAATAATTTGGTTCTAGGCTAAAGGTATAATTAATTGCCCAAAAATAG
>DAOUVJ010000202.1 GCA_030667705.1 Promethearchaeota archaeon
ATAATTTTTCAGAAAGCAATATAGAGATATTATGTAAAAGAAGTGGTTATTGGGTTTTTAATATGGTTTTTAACTAGGTTATAATAATTATGAATAATTTGCCTAAATTTTGTGTAAAAATCAAAAAATTTTTTACCTATGTTTACCTAATTTATTAAATACTTGTAGTTTTTAGAGGATTTTTATTTGACAAAAAAAAAACAAATTGATGTATTACTTCATGATTTAGTTCCTCAACATATTCTCCTTACTAAGAAAGAAACCCAAGATCTCATGGATAAATATCAAATTACTGTGATAGATTTACCACAAATATTTGAAAAGGATCCAATTGCTATTGCAATTGGAGCTAAGGAGGGAGATGTTATTAAGATTATAAGAGATTCAAAAACAACTGTAAAATCAATAGATTATTATCGATATGTTAAAAAGGAAAAAGTTTAGACTTATTCCTTTAAATTTTAATTTAATTATTTAAAAAAGGTTTAATAAAATTTGATTTCTGAAAAATTATCAAATGAAGAAAAATGGGTAATTCTTAAGAGCCTTTTTGATGAAAAGGGATTAGTACGCCAACATTTAGACTCTTACAATAATTTCATTGAATATGAAATGCAAGAAATAGTTAGTGAATCGGGTGAAGTCGTTCCTGATATTCCAGGATTTAAGATAAAATTTAGCAAAATAAAAATTGGTAGCCCAAAAGTGAGAGAAGCAGATGGAGCAACCATGGAGATCACCCCAATCGAGGCAAGAATTAGAGAACTTTCATATGCAGCAGATATCACGTTAGAAATGACCCCTATCACTATAGATGAACGAACTCAAAGAGAGGAGGCAGAAGAGAAATTAGATATTTATATTGGAAAAATACCTATAATGTTAAAAAGCTGTAGGTGTCCTTTAGAAAATCTAGTAGAAACAGAGTTAATAAATCGTGGCGAAGATCCATTAGATCCTGGTGGTTATTTCATTATTAATGGTACTGAACGAGTATTAGTAACTCAAGAAGATTTAGCACCTAATAGGATATTAGCAGAGGAAGCTAGCAGAAGTTCAAGTGCTACTCATCAAGCAAAAGTCTTCTCAACTCGAAGTGGATTTAGAGCCCCTGTTACAATTGAAAGGAAAAAAGACGGAAATTTAAGAGTGTCATTTCCATCTGTTCCGGGTAAGATTCCGTTAGCTATTCTAATGCGCGCTTTAGGTTTACATTCAGATAAAGAAATATTTGAAGCTATCTCTGAAAATCCAGAAATACAGAAAGAATTAATTCCCGTTATAGATGTAGCAGCTGAAATCCAAGTATTAAAGGATCCTGAAAAATCTCAGCACAATGCTCTTGACTACATTGGAAAAAGAGTAGCTATTGGTCAAACAAAGGATTATCGTATTAGAAGAGCGCTTCAAGTGTTAGATAGGTATCTTTTACCTCACATTGGGAATGCTGAAGAAGATAGAATTAAGAAGGCATATTATTTGGGACAAATGGCCCAAAAAGTCATGGAACTTGCCTTAGGGTTTAGGGAACCAGATGATAAAGATCATTATGCAAATAAACGATTAAAATTAGCAGGAGAGTTGTTTACTTCACTTTTTAGAGTAGCATTTTTAAATCTTGTAAAAGATATAAAATATCAATTAGAAAGAACTGCTGTGAGGGGGCGGGCGCCAAATATTAAAACTGCGGTAAGGGCAGATGTGATCACAGAAAGAATTCGACACGCTTTAGCAACAGGCAACTGGGTTGGAGGTAAAGCAGGGGTTAGTCAATTATTAAATAGAACAAATCATGTGGGAACATTAAGTCATTTAAGAAGAGTAATTTCACCTTTAAGTCGAAGTCAGCCTCATTTTGAAGCCAGAGATTTACATCCAACACAATGGGGTAAAATATGTCCTGCAGAAACTCCTGAGGGTCCAAACTGTGGTTTAGTAAAAAATCTTGGATTAACATCTATAATTTCTGTTGGAACTGATGAGCGTATCCTTGAGAATATTTTAGTTGATTTAGGAGTTGTTCCTATTAACGAGGTTAAAAATATAAAAGGCGATAAGGTAAAAGTATTTTTAAATGGGAAGCTAATAGGGGTTCATCAACAATATAATTCTTTTATCCATCAAATTAGAGAAAAAAGAAGAAAAGAAGAGATCGGTCAACATGTAAATATTGGATATTATCATGATTCTAAAGAAATACAAATAAACTGTGATGCCGGAAGAGCTACGAGACCTTTGTTTATTCTAAAGAATAAGAAATTACTTTTTGCTAAAGAAGATATTGAAAAACTTAAACAAAATAAATATATTTGGTCCGATTTAATTCAAAAAGGAATAATTGAATACTTAGATGCCGAAGAAGAAGAAAATGCGTATATTGCAATGTTTGAAGAGGATATAACCTCTGAACATACCCACGTAGAGATATCTCCAGCTGCAATTTTAGGAATTTGTGCTTCTATAATCCCATATCCTGAACATAACCAATCACCAAGAAATACTTATGAAGCAGGAATGGTTAAACAAGCACTCGGTCTATTTGCTGCAAATATGCATTTAAGACTTGATACTAGAGGACATACTTTACATTACCCTCAACAACCCTTAGTAAAGACAAGTCCTATGGAAATTGTTGGATTTAACAAACGTCCTGCTGGGCAAAATTTTATTATTGGAATGATGTCCTATGAAGGTTTTAATATTGAGGATGCAATTATCATTAATAAGGGTTCTATAGAACGCGGTCTCGCAAGGAGCCATTTCTTTAGAACGTATGATGCTGAAGAAAGAAAATATCCGGGAGGTGAAGTGGATAAATTTGAGATCCCAGAAAGGGGTGTTAGAGGTTTTAAATCGGCTGAATCCTACCGTTTGTTGTCTGAAGAAGATGGCATTATCGAACCCGAAACACAGGTTAATGGAGGGGATGTGTTAATCGGTAGAACTTCTCCACCCAGATTTATCAAATCTTATGAAGAATTCGAATTAATGCAACCTAATAGGCGTGAAACTTCGAAAAATATGAGACACAATGAAAAAGGAATAGTTGATACTGTAATAATCTCAGAGACGGTAGATGGGAACAAACTGGTAAAAATTAAAGTAAGAGATTTAAGAATTCCTGAATTAGGTGATAAATTTTCATCTCGACATGGGCAAAAAGGTGTCTTGGGGATGGTTGTTGATCAATGTGATATGCCTTTTACCACAAATGGAGTAATTCCAGATGTGGTTGTCAATCCTCATGCAATGCCTTCAAGAATGACTTTAGGTCAACTTTTTGAGGGAATAAGTGGAAAAATTGCATGTAACACAGGAAAATTAGGAGATGCAACAGCTTTCGAATGGAAAAATATAACTTTACTTCAGGAAAAACTGGTAGAAGCAGGATTTGAATTTAATGGAAGGGAGATTATGTATAATGGGATTACGGGAGAAAAATATGAGATGGGTATCTACTGTGCTCCAATTTACTATCAAAAATTATACCATTTGGTTGCTGATAAACTTCATGCTAGAGCCAGAGGACCTGTACAAATATTGACAAGACAACCAACAGAAGGGCGTGCAAGAGAAGGTGGTTTAAGATTTGGTGAAATGGAGCGTGATTGCCTCGTAGGTCATGGCAGCGCACTACTTTTAAAGGAAAGATTGTTAGATGAGTCAGACCGAACTGTTATTTTAGTATGTGAGAAATGTGGTCTCTTAGCAGTATATGATAGAAATAAAGATAAGCGATATTGCCCTGTATGTGGAGAAGGAACTATAATATCGAAAGTCGTCTGCTCATATGCATTTAAGCTTCTCCTCCAAGAAATGATGAGTCTCGGATTAGCCCCTCGTTTAAAATTAAAAGAAAAAATATAATTTTCATATTTCTTTTATTTAAATTTAGATATTAATAAAAAATATAGACAATTTTCCCTTAGAATTTTAATTTTCTATTATCAATGAAATTAAAACAGCTATATTAGTATCCAGCTTGTAGTAATAGAAAATGAAACGCGAATCCAAAAAATATTGAAGACACCACAATGGTAATAATTGATAATCTGATTGAAACCTCTCGGCCGTATTTTGTATAAACGATTAATACAGTTAAGGCAACTAATCCGATTGATATGAAAACCCAAGATAGAATCCATAAAGTGAGGGAAGGGCCTTCAAAGAATTCTTCAATAGGTTTATCCTCCCATGGCCATTTGTATTGGTTCACTGATATTATTTTAACCATAAATAAAATTATGGGAAAGAAACTACCGATTAAACTTGCATTTAATAGCATATTTAAGCAATAAATATTTTATTTTTAATTAAGTTTATCAATGAATAGAATTTTAAAGAGATGCTAGTTTAATTAATACAAATCATTTAACATAAATTTCTAAAATTACACATACTCTGTAACTAAAGATGATCCATTTTATAAAAAAATTAATACAGTCACCTATCTTAGAGGATCCTGCAAAAAATCATAAGGATATTCATCGTCATTATTATAGATATTCCAAGGGAGATTTTATTGGTCCTGCATTAAAAATCAATCAAACAAAAGCCAAAATTAATCTTAAAGGTACTCATGAATATGAGGATCTTATTCAAGAAATTGTTGTATCTACTGTTCCAGAAGATGAAAAAATTAAATTTACTGCTAATTTAATAACAGGCTCTGAAATAAGTGAAACTATTAATAACTTAGGATTTGATTGGAATTTAAAGAAGTCTACTGGTAAGACAAAGAATTATAAAGCTGATATATCAGATATTACTGATAATCATACTTTACTTGAAATTATTAATACTTTTAGAGAAAATTCTTATTTTTTGTTATCTTTTAACTTAAATCCAACATGTAAAATCACTACTAAAAAGAGAATTCCCCAACCATCTAAAAAAAAAGTAGAAGATGACGACATAAGCAAAAGAATTCAATTTTGTAGCGGAGTAATAAATAATTCAGAAAGTAATATTAATTTAATACTTAATCTCGCATTGGAAGATTTTAAATCAGATCTTCCCACTACTTGGAAAAATATAATAATTACAAATAACTATAAAATTACAGAGATTGAACTCCCAAAAAATGTTAAAAATTCTATGCTATTGAGACTTTTAGCAATAAGAAAAGGAAAAATGTATAGATCTATTGATGTTGACGGAGAAATCATTGAGAAACAATATAATATTGTTGTCTAATAATCTTAAATCATTAAGTTTCAAAGTTTCATATATAAATTATGTTTTAAATGATCAATACTAAAGAGAAAGATATAAGGAGAAGAGAATTCAATTGGATATGAATGCTTTATTACAATCGTTTTTGTATATTATAGGTGGAGATGTAGCAATAGAAGTAGGGAGAGAACTTTTACTTTCCGAAAATGAAGATATAACTGATGAAGATATAACGGAAA
>DAOUVJ010000156.1 GCA_030667705.1 Promethearchaeota archaeon
GATCCCCGAAAGGAACGATGCGAACTCCTTTCACGCTTTTGAGATCTGTTTTTACTTCTGGAAATCCTAGTTTTTCCATTTTTTTCGTGAGTAGAACAAAGCCATCTTTTAATCTACATTGTAAAGAAGTGAAATAGACTAAATTACGCCCTTTCTTGTGCTTGTAATGGGGGAGTTTCGGCATTCCTTGAAATTTAGATGGCTCTTTTTTCCACTGCTTCATTGCGTTAAAGAAGCTCTTGAAATTGCGATCTACCTGCTTTAATACTTGTTGTGGTGGGTGGGAACCGCATGCTTCTTGAAGCTCTTGATATGAGACGTGAGATTTTAATACGCTCCATAACTCGTGATATCGAATCCAATGGCGATCCTTGAAAAAACGTTGCCGAACCGTGTAAGTTGCGACATTATACAAGTTTTTTGAAAGAAATGTAATGTTGTCCAACAGTTTCGAATGCTTGAGTTGTACTTGTTGAACGAGTTGCATTACTTTCCTCATTGATTTTATCATATTTAAAAGATAGGGGGTTTATAGTTTTCTAAATGCAAAATTCATCGCATCCCTAAAGGGATGTGTTTTCTTTCGCGAAAGTGATAAATTTCTTAATTTTTCGTGCAAAAATAAAGTAATTATCTTTTCTATTGGGGCCTCCTAATTTACTCAATCTTAAAATTTTAAACTCAACCAACAATTGTTTAAGTTCATTTTTTGAGAATAAATGATAAAACCTATTATAAGTAATTTGCTTACTTGAAACCGTCCAAGGAATTGAGATGTCTCCAAATTCATGTAAACCATGTGATTCTTGCTTTTTCTTATATTTTACTGATAACTTTTGTTTTATGAATTCAAATAAGAAATAGTTTCTATATTTCTTTTGGAACTTTCTCCATACTGATATTACGATATTTCCGTTTTCTGCAAGGATTGATCTCAAAAATTCCAATACAAGACTCCTTTCTGACTTATTCATTACGTGATGGATAGAAGCGATTGAAAATATGGAATTGATAGAGTTTGGTCGAATTGGGAGTGCTAACATATCACTCAATATAAAATGGATATCAAGATCTCGTAAGTCATTCCGATTTTTAGCTAACTGTAAAAATTTAAGTGATTTATCTATTCCAAGTACAATATTATTAGAATTTTTGAACAATGGCAAGTTTCTTCCATTTCCACATCCTAAATCAATCAGAATTCCATTGAATTTATGATTCTGTTGTTCTAAATCCTCCAAAAATACCTTTAATGGCACCCAAGGATTTTTTCTTTTATTATCATAGTCCTTAGCAAAGCCATTATAACAAGCTTCCTTCATGTCTAATTAAAAGATACAAATTTCAAAATAGATTTATTAGATGATTGAAATGATTTTCAAGCTTTTTATTTTAATTGTTGTTAAGATAAAAAATTAAATATTATACTTTTAATTTATTGACATATCTTTCTAGAATTCTTTTTTAACTAAAATTAAACATGATTACTAATGGAAGTATTTAAAAACTTTTTGAAAGAATTATCTCAATCATTACGAGTTGAGATTTTTGATTTTTATCAACGATTTGATTCATACACATTAGATTTGCTTGAACACAAAAATGTTGATATTGATATCGCAATAATTCGAAATAACGAAGATCAAAACATAGTAATAATAAATAGTATAGTTGAAACTATCGCCTCTGCTTTAAACTCCATTGGTATTTCATCTACATCAATTGATTTTAAAGGTAACCTAACTAAGGAATTTTTAGTAGTAAGTAAAAGTGGATTAACCAACTATAGAGAACTATTTGAATTTGTCGGCAAGGAGACTATTAATATGAACCTTTTCAATATTATTTTCGAGTATATCCTTGATATTGATACAGAAAAATTGGATAATCTTGATCTTTTTGATTTGCTTCCTGATAATTTTAAATCAAAGTTAAATGATTTTAAAAAAAACTTATTTTTCCAAGATAAAGATAAAATCAAGGTTAAATCTCTAAGTTCAGGTTTAGAGAAATTGTTTAACACCACTAGCTTAAAAATGAGGGATGAAACAAATTCCAATAACAATGCAGATGAGATTCTTAAAAAGCTACACGATGCCAAAGAACAAAATATTGAAACATTAAAGATTCCAGCTTTACAAGATACTCAACAATATTCTCCTGTAGAAGAACAAGATGATTTTGTGTTAGAACCTGATATAAGTTATAAATCATTAAATGGAGATTATTATTATGATCTTTTTGGCAATCTCCCAATACTTAAAAGTGAGAGTAAAAAATTATTGAAAATTGACTTAACTAATTTAAAATCTATAGCAAAAGAACCTGAATTCTTGGATTTGGAAAGTTTATTTTATTACATTAGTATATATAAGATAATTGGTTTACCAATACCCTTTAAAACAGAAGAAATTATTAATATATTAACTCGTTATATAAGTGGGAAGATTTTCAGCACTGGAATGTATCATATCTCGAATCCATTAAGCAACTTTTTCGGTCTTTCAATCATATCTGAATTAAAATTAATAGACGATATTGAGATTATTGATTTATTAGATATAGAGATGTTCCTCGAAAATGAACTAAAATTGTACTTACCTCAGAAATTACTTCTAAATTATTTCACCTTATTGAGCCTTAGAATTCTTGAGAAGAGAGGGGTCATTCTCATCGAAAAAACACACTTAGTATCAGAGCAGATCAATTTTAAACAAATAAATAAGGATGAAAAAAGTCTTCCATTAGATTTGTTATGTCAATTAAGTTTAATTAAACTACTAGATGATAAAATAGATTTAACATTGTTTAAAGCATCGTATAAAGAGCCCTTAAAACTATTAATATCTAAAAAAGGGCTAGTTAATGATAACTTGACTGATACAGCTAGGGTTTTATTAATATTTAAAATGCTGGGTATAAATTCTAAAGATGACTCATCTGTAAATATACTATTAAATTCAGTAATATCTAATGTAGATGTTTTTCAAGAAACAAAAAAGATTAATAATTTCCATTGGAGTAATGATAAATGGGCATTAAAAGTTGAATTGAGGATGACCTTTTGGTTTTTAGTCGTTCTTCTACAGTATGAAAACGTGGCTGAAGCTACGAATTAAGAATTTCATTTAAATATCCTTTTGCTTTAGGTTTTGTCTTAGTTTTTTTCAATTTTTCAAACCAAGATCGAATGAATATCTCATTAGCTACTAAGTCTTCGAGCACGAATTTTCCCAAATCAATCCAATTTTCAAAATCAATTTCAGGGTATTTATTATCTAATCCCGGACAATATTCAATTCCTTTATTTGTAATATTGATATTAACGAGTCTTTGGTTATCAGCATTTGATCCCTCTCCGTATTTAAATGTAAAGGGAAATGTTCTACAAAAGTTAGGCCTGATTTTATAAATCCTACATTTATTTTCATTAGCGTTGTAAAAATAGCAAATTCCCTCTGGATTCTTTTTAAGTCCTGGAAAAGATAATCCTCTTTCAGTCCTAATTGGAGTTATAACCATCTTGGATATATCTGATTCTGTGATTTTTTTTTCGAATATATAAAAACCGATAACTTCAAGTAATTCATCTAAAGTTAATTTTAATCCTTTAGATAGGCGTAATATGTCAGTATGAGTCAAATTTACTATGGTATTTCCATCTGTACAGCAGGTTCCACACCTAATACATTCAAATCTAAATTTTGATAAATTACTCATTTTATTATAAATAATAAAAGAAATTAAAAAAAATAAATCTTGAACTTAATTTGTATTAGAAATTATTATTTTCTTATCAATTAATGCTTCTATAGCATCAATGATCAAATCTTTGTTATCTTCATGGACCGTGGATACGATATCTTCCAAGTAGAACTCGGATTTATTTTTTGAAATGGAATACATTGTATTTAAAATTCGATGCTCCATTTTGCTAAATTCGGTTTCCTTTTTCATAGTTGCAATGTATTCTGGATTATTAAGAATAAAAACTTCCTTATAGAAGAAATTAAAATATTGATCAATGATAGGAGGTACTACTTTTTCAAAGATATCAAGTGATCCGTCCCAACTTTCAAGAATATCAGAGTGATTTAAGATAATACTGGTTGCTAGATTCGTTATTATTTCCTTTAATTGCTCTGATGCCCTATCTTGTAAAATTAAAACAATCCGAATTTCTTCGCGATCACAAATGAGACAATAGAAGTATTTAAAATCTAATTCGAGTAACCTTTCTATTCCTCCAGCAGTTTTCTTCACATTATCTTCATCTGCGGTAATTCTTTTACCTGCGATTTCTTCTCCTATGGCCGTGATAGCTTGAATAAATCCAGAAAATAGTTCTTTTTTCTGTTTTTCTAAAAGTGAATACGATTTTGTATAGAGTGGTATTCCACTAAGTCTGTGACTTATAACAATAGCTTGAACATTTTTCATATCTTTGAATCTTTGAGTCCGTGACAGAAGTTCTGCTTCCTTTCTTCTTTTTCTTGGGTGGATAACATATGATCTCAAGCTTAATATGCCTAAAACACTAATAATCAGAGCTGAACCTATAATAATAATCCAAACCAGTAATATTGGGAATTGTGGCTCACCTATAACTAATAGAAATGAAGATTGCGTTGTTTTATAAAGAATATTTTCCATTGAAATAATTAAAGATACTTTAAAACTTCCATGGACATTATCTGGGACCTCAAGTTCAATTTCATAAATTCCCTCTCCTACTTCTTCAAAACTACCTAATCCAAATTCCCATGAATATGAGATTGTAGCATTCTCAATGTAATTGGTTGAAGCAAATTCAGTCAAATTAATTCTGATGACTAAAGATTCTCCAGAATAGGTTTCAATTGAATCTTGAAAATTAATGGTATTAACATTCATTTCAACTTGATTAACCAATATCTGAAAATAAAAGGTTGAAGACGTGTAATTTGGATGTAGAAACCGAACATAAACAGAATTAATCCCTAAATCGAAGTTGGAAGGATCACATGTAACAGATGTGTTATACCAATTACCATTCTGAGTAAAATCTTGATTATAACTCCCAATGACAAAAGTAACACTACCCCCATCAAGAAAAATTTTCTCTACATTTGCGAGAGCTCTTATTGATAAAGAAAATTCATCATAATATGTAAGTTCAGTTAAACTATTCGAAACAAATTCTTGTGAATCTATATATAACGACAAATTAACTGTTTCAGCAGTTATAAAAAATTGGAATGAAAAATAAGCTTCAGTATAATTATCTTGCTCAAATTTAACGGATACCGTATTGATTCCTAAATCAAAGTAGACTCCATCTATTATAATATTAGTAGTAAAACATGTAGGATCGGATACATTTTCATTAATGTCAAACGTAAACATTTCACCTATTAAAGTTATATTTCCTCCAGAAAGAAAAATCCCCTCTCCCATCGCAAACGCTTGCGCGGCAATTGTTATATTCTCCTTAAACATTACTTCAACTAGAGCGTTTTCTATGATAGATTGACTATTAATTGATACGTTAAGTTGGACTGATTGCTCTCTAATTAGTAATTGAAATGAAAAGTAAATAGTCGCATAATTTTGCTTTTCGAATTTAATTGAAACCGTATTAATCCCTGAACTAAAATTTGTCGCTGAAAAAGTTAAGGATAAATTATACCAATTGGCTCCATATTCAATGAAATTCTTAACAAAAGATTCACTATTCCAAGAAATATAAGCCTCTTCAACATAATTCAAATCTACTTCACCATAAGCATTTGCAGAAATTGTTACGTTTTGTTTAAACATTACCTCAACTAACTGATCTTCTGAAATTAGATTAGAATCCACATATAATGATAAATTAACTGATTGCTCTTCCATGAGTAGTTGAAAAGAAAAGATTTCGGTTTGGTAATTATCTTTTATGAACTCGATTGTTATACTGTTTAATCCAGGAGTATAATTTGAAGGTACTACCTGAATTGATGTGTTATACCAATCTGAACCTAACTCAACTAGAGTTTTGTCTTGGTTTCCACCTTGCCATGTAATTATTGCTCCAATTATATAATCTGCTTCAATTGTTGCGAATGCTTTTACGGAAATATTAAAGCTTTCCATATACATGATTTCAAATATATCATTCTCCAAAATCGGCTGAGAATTGATAAATACAGACAGATTGACGGGTTGCTCAAATACTAACAATTGAAAATAGAAAATCTCGGTTTGGTATTTTTCCATTCCAAATTCTATCCCTATTAAATTTAATCCAGGTGAGTAAATTGATGGATTAATTTGAATTGAAGTATTATACCAAAAATTCGGGTATTCATTTAATGTTTGTTCATAAGTATTGATTTTCCAAGTGAAATTTCCTCCCGATAATAGATTATCATCAATTAAAGCTCTAGCTTGAGTAGATATATTTATCTCTTCCATATATGAAACGTCAATAATTGAATTTTGATGAATTTCTATATTATCAACATAAACAGAAATATTAATACTCTGCTCTACGATCTCAAATTGATATATGTGCGTTTGAGGTTCAAAAGAAGGAGCTGAAAAATTGAAGTTAAGCTGAATTATACCTAAATTATCAATAAACGAAGTATCAAATTCAATATCATAATGACCATCATCTGGATTATTAATGCTATAAAAGTCGGTTGATATATTAACACCAATAGTTGCTCCATCAATTCCTACATCATCCAAAAGTGAATAATATCTAAATTTTATTGTACTATTTGCGTGCAACTCTATATTATAATCAGACTGAAGTCGTTGCACGTTAGTTTCCTCTCCAAGGTTAATTTTCAAAGTCAAATTATAATCTAAGAAACCTACTTTTGAAGATTCAATTAAAATCTCGTAAAAACCATTTGATAGTAAATCGGACGTATCTAAAATGGTCTCATAAATTCCTAAAGCAGCTTCTTCAAAATATAAAGTCCCCGAGGTCCAATTATATGAAATTATTGCATTTGAAATGAAATCGTTATTTTCAGAATCTTTTAAATTTACTCGTACTGGTATTACATCCCCAATGAATGCGTCAGTGATTGAATCAGAAATTGC
The DNA here is from genome assembly GCA_030667705.1 of Promethearchaeota archaeon. Taxonomy (GTDB): domain Archaea; phylum Asgardarchaeota; class Lokiarchaeia; order Sigyniarchaeales; family SOKP01; genus SOKP01. Next base: position 7,078 of record DAOUVJ010000156.1, read on the forward strand.
ATCATTAGGTTTACTAAGTGAGAATGAACTCTGATGAATAACTAAAAAACTAGAGTTTAATCCTCCAAGAGCCGTGCCATTAGACCAGAATAGTGTATAATCATATTGTCCTCCAGTTGTATTTAATGCATCAAAATATAATTCAGAAAAGAACACACTTCCATTTGATAACGGCGTTTGTGTTTCGGAAAACCACACTCCACCCTCTGGATCATAAACAGTTAAATTAACTTCTGTAGAACCAAGATTGATGGGAA
>DAOUVJ010000028.1 GCA_030667705.1 Promethearchaeota archaeon
AGTCGCCGAGGATATGAGGCCGCTTATCCAGGATTTAGATTCCATACCGCATCAGGATTATGGAGATAGTAATAAGTTTTTTATTGAAGGAAGGTTGCGGAATATAGACCCACTGGCTTATGCCAGTGAACTTAGAATTTTTGCTTCCCGCGGCTGCCCTTTTAATTGCAGCTACTGCTATAATAGTATTTTAAAGAGATTGTACAAAGAAAGGGAGGCGAAATATTAACTCCCTATAAGGGTAGGTTCAAATCTATCAAAATCAGATGCGAAAAAGGACATGTATGGGAGCCTATACCAGGCGCTATTTACCAAGGAAAATGGTGTAAAATATGTGCTGATGAAAATCATCCAAATAAAGAACGACAACAAAGCGCTAAAGATGAGTTGGTTAAAATGATTAAAGCACTAAATTATGCTCTCCTCTCAGAATATGAAAATAATACTAAAAAAGTTAAAATCAAATGTGGGAAAAATCATCAGTTTACTATGACCCCTAAATACTTCAAGCGACTCGTAAATCAAAACACCGAGCCTTGTTACAAATGTCGGAAAGAAAATTAGAATTTTGAACTATTTTTTATCACCTTATTTATTCTGTTTCAGCCACATCTGGAAGTTCAAGAATGCGCTTTGCCTCCTCTTCTAAATCTACATTAAAGATATCAGTGATTCCTGATTGCTGCATCGATACACCATATATACGATCAGCATTGACGATATTTTCTTCTCGATGACTGATGACCATAAATTGAGCTTGACTAGCAAACTCTTTTATAACCGTGGAAACCCTGTGAACGTTAGGACCATCGAGGGCCGCATCGATCTCATCAAGTACGTAAAAGGGCGCGGGATAGAACTCTTGGACTGCGAATATGAAAGCGAGTGCAACAAGTGTTTTTTCACCTCCACTGAGTATTTCAAGGCTGCTGATTTTTTTACCTCGTGGTCGAGCTTCGATAGACACGCCTCCTTCAAATGGCTTGTCAGGACGATCTAATATCATCTTAGATGATCCGCCAGGGCTAAGTTGTTGGAATATCCGGCTAAATTCACGGTTGATTTCATGGTACGCTTTCATGAAGGTTCGTGTCTTTTCAAGTTCAATCTTATCAATCGCATCTAGAATTGACTTGCGTTCGCGCTGAATGGTCTGTCTTCGCATGTCAATTTCATCAAAACGTTCTTTTACTGCGTCATAGTGTTCGATGGCTTTTAAGTTGACAGGTTCAAGCGCTTGTTTTTTCTTATTAGTTTCCATTATATCCGATTGGAGGCCTCCTTCAGAGAGCTCGTCAGTAACTGGGGGTAAACCACCATAATCTTTGGATCTATGATATAGTGTTTCAATTTGATCCGTGGTTATGATTTTTTTGGATTCAAAATTATTTAACTTAGACCGTTCCATTGATAGATCAGATTTGAGTTCATTTAGTGCTTTTTGGTATCCCTTTTGTTTTTTCCATGATTCATCTTTTTCTTTAACATGTGCGTCTAAGTCTTGCTGTTTTAGGATTTTCTTTTTATTTTCACTTTCGAGGTCCTTGTTGATTCCCTCAATCTCGCTTAAAGTTGTTTGGACTTGTTTTTCAGTATCTTCGATATCTTGGTTAAGATTTGCAATTTGTTGTTCGCGTTCTTTATTTTTATTGAGTTCATTTAATTTCTTTTGGGTTTTTTGGAGATCCTTGTTGAGCTTGTTAAGTGAGGTCTGAGCATTTTTTTGTATCTCAAGTTCTTTGGTTTTTTCTTCTCTAAATGCGTTTAATTCCTGTTGTATTTTATTAACGATTTTTTGAATAGCTTCGACTCCAATATTAGCGTCTTCAATAGCTGCCAAGCAAGTTTTGATGTTATTTTTAGAATCTTCATTCTCTTTAGTCAATTCTTCAACAGAATTGATGATCATCATGATATTTTCCAAAGATCTCAGTCTATCGATTGTCTCTTCGAGTTTTTTATTTTCTTCATCAATTTGGGCATTATATTCCTCTGTATTCTCCCAAAACTTATCTTTTGATTTTGTTAATTGCTCTATGTTTGAATCGAAAGCTTTTTGTTCTTCTTGTTTTACCGTAATTCCTTTTTCAGTATTTAATATTACTTCTTTCTTTTCTGCGTTTATAGTATTTAATTCTAGCACGCTTTTATCGATTTCTATCATAGATTCAATTAGATTTTCGATTCCCTTAAGTTCCTGTAATTTATTTTGAAGATCATCCAATTCTTTTTGTTTTTCTTCGATGTTAGATTGTAAACCTGCATTTTTCTCCCAATAATTCTCTCGGGAAGCTTTTAACGAATTTATTGATTCTAAATAATTCTCTTCTTGTTTTTTATTAATCTGTTCAGTTCTTTGTTTAATTTCTTCACTATATCCATTTAAATTATCAATTAATTCTTTTATGCGTTTATTAACCACTTCTAATCGTTGACGAGAGATTGTATTTGAATCGGAATTGTGTTTATTTTGAATGGTTAATTCCGTAACTTTCATCTCAATCTCGTTTAAATCGTCGGTTTGAGCATTAATATTTTCAGAGATTTCTTCTAATTGCTTATATAATTCTTGACTTTTTGACATTGTGAGTTTTCTCAAAGATAAATGGACATTTTCAAGGATTTCCATTAAATCTTGGATGAGTGTATCAATATTTGAGGTAGATTGTTGGATTTCAACATCGGCCGATTCTTTTACCCTGCTAATTAGTTGATCAATGGTTAAATCAACATTATTGGTGAATAAATTAAGTGTTTGAAGAATTGAATGGAGTGTAGTGGATGTAGCTTTAGACTCCTTTTCCTCATCATCTTCAAGATAATCCATAGTCTTTATAATATCAATGATGTCCAAAACGAATTTTCTAAAATCTTCGGCTGATGTATCAATAGCCTCAGCATTTGACTGTTGGATATTGCTTTTTATTGACTCTACTGAGATATTAATATTTTGGGTTAGCATGCTTAAAATTTGAAGAATTCCTGAGATATCTTCAGTGTTGCTTTCATACTCTTTTTCTGTGATCTCAATCTTTTTTAGAAGAATATCTTTTTCTTTATTTAATTCTCCGATCCTTCTTTGAACATTTTCTTTCTTTATAATATGATTTTCAAGTTCATTATCATTTTTAGTTATTTGAGCATCAAGGGATGAGACTTTTAGCTCAAAATCCCGTTTTTCTCGCTCTAAGCTAGTGAGTTCTTTCTTACTTATTTTTAATCGTGTGTTTATATTTTCAATTTTTGCCTTATTATCAAAAATTGTAGACTCAATAGAGTTTTGCTTCATGACCATTAATTCTAAATCTTGTTCATTCTTTCTGAAAGTAGAATCTTGTTCTTTTGCTTTTGCTTTCAACTCACTTAATTCTTTTAGTATCATATCTTTTTCTCTTAATAACTCTTTTAGAGCATCTTCAGAATCTTTCCCTTTACTTAATTCTTGAATCTTCTTTTCAATAGAATCTTTTTGTGAGTTTAATCTCTTAATTCTTTCCATATTCATTTTAATTTCAGTGTTCAAGGAGGAAAGGAATGATTGCATTTCGGCTAATTTCTTATTTAATTTGTTTTTTTCGTCTTGAGTTTGAGTGATTTGACTCTCTAAATTTTTTTGCTTATCTTTCTCCTCATTTATTTTAACTCTCATTCCATTGATATTACTTCTTATTTCAGTCTCTTGTTTTTTTATCAATTTCATCGCATCATCTATATTTTCAGCGTCTCCCTTAATGCGATTTAATTCTGACACTAATTTTTCTTTTTTATCCTTGTTTTTCTGTATAGTTTCCTTAAGCAGAGTTATTTGAGTATTGTTTGAAGAGATTTTTTGTTTAATTTTTGAAATTTCCGCTTCATGAGAGGATTTTTCATCATTTTTATCCTTTATCATTCCATCAAATTCTGCTTGACTTTGCTGTTTTTCTTCGATCTCTTTTTTTAAATCTTCAATATTGTTTTCCTTTTCAACTATTTCAGTAGATCCTTCTTTAATTAATGAATCAAAAGTTTGACCTTCTTTCAACTCCATTTGCTTATTTTCTAATGTTTGAATTTCTTGATGTAATTTCTCTATGGACTTTTTTGCAATACTTAGAGAAGTTTGACTTGAAGATAAATTAGTTTTTAATTTTGTAATTACTTCATTTATTGTTTCTCTTTCTTTTTCTTTTTCAATAATTGTTTTTTGAATATTATCCATTACAAGAGATTCCTGTTTTAAAACATCCTCTTGCATAATGATTTTTTCATTGACTTCCTCAATAATTTTATTGGTATCTTCTACCTTTAATTCTAATTGAGCCTCTTCTTCCCGTAATTTTGATATTTTTAAGGCAATGAGCTGAGCATTATATAACTTGATTTTTTCATCAAACTCTTTCCATGTTAGAGCGTCATTCTTTTCTTTTTCTACTTTTTTCAGTTGTGAGGAGACCTCTTTAAAAATTGCTTCAAATTGACCTAGATCTCTTTCAGCCTTTTCTAATTCTTTCATTGTAGAATCTTTCATCTCATCATACTTTTGTAGTCCAATGAGTTCTTCGATAAACAACCGTCGATCTTCAGCATTCATATGAGTTAATTCTACAATCTTACCTTGGAGTACAAACTGATTGCTTCCATCTGGATCGATATTAGCTGCCGCGAGTGCATTAAGGATTTGTTGACGCGTAGATTTCTTTTGATTCATTTTATAGCCTCCTCCTCCGCCTTTTTTAACTATTCGAGTTATATCAAACGTGTCACCGCCTCCTGGAAAGATATTATCGGAATTATCAAAATATAAGGTTACAGAAGCTCTTTGCGAAGGATTTTTCCCTCTAGACCCCGCAAAAATTAAATCTTCTAAACTTTTTGCTCTCATTGTTTTCTTGCTTAATCGTCCAAGAGCAAAACATAATGCATCGATTATGTTAGATTTACCAGCACCATTTGGACCAACAATACAAGTGAATCCGCTTGAAAGTCTAATGGTTACTGTTCTTTCACCAAAAGATTTAAAACCTGTCATTGAAATTTTTTTAATATAAGTCAAAGAATAATCTCCTCATAAATCAACTCTTTCTTAAAATAATGAGTAATTCCATTATATATAAATATACACGGCAACCAAAAAATTAAATTAAAATTTAGTAAATAAGGCATCCACGATTGCTTTTAGCTGTTTTGGGGGAATTATTATGAAGTAGCGAGAGTTGTTGAATAAATTTTTCTTAGAAGTGCTTAAAATTCCAATATTTTGATACATGTTTAATAAACTTTCAAATTCTTCCAATGAAATATCATAATCAAGCGATTCACAAGATACTTGATACAATTCCTTTAATTCTTGAAAATTTATGTAATATCTCGTATATTTTAAAAAGAAATTTGACAAATTATCTAAAAAGATTATATTGAGGAAGTCTTCTTCAGAAATATATGTGAGTAAGCTGTATTCATCCGACATTTGTAATGGATCAAATTGCTTTTGAATTATCTCATATAATCCGTATTCTTTATGATCCTTTTGTGAATTTAATAAGAGATATAATTCTCTTAAGATATCAACTCCTTTTCCAGGTACGGGTACGTAATGTTCGAAGATTAAATCAGTAATGAATTCTACTAATTCTGTTTCTAAATTTACTGTATATGCCAAAGCTATCCTTTGATGGAGAATTTCACATAATTGATTATAAGAAAAATAATTCAGCTTAATTTTCAAGTCAAAACAACCGAGCAAGTCATAAGCAGCAGGTTTTAGAACTTTATTGATAGTAGAGATTAAAATCATGTTTGTTTCCTTCCCAAAATGAAGGAATTTCTTAAAAATATCAGGATTTAAATGTTCAACATTATTGAAAGCTATGAGAAGATTGTAGTCGACTTTTTGACAAGCAAGTTTGAAGAGGTTCCACAAATCTGTTAGATTAGAATTTAAAACTTGTCGAAAATCTAATTTAAAATTATATACTCTATTCATTTCACTTAAGAGTGAAATAATAACCTCTTCGAGTTTTTTTTCTTTACAATCAACTTTAATTTTATAGTTATATGAAGTTAAACGATCTTGATTAAGCAAATCATTAAAGACTTTATTAATTATTACTTTCTTTCCGATTCCTTCTATTCCTTGATAAAGTATGTTAATACCAAAATCATCGGTGATAGCATCATTCATTACCGAAAAAAGTGAATGTTCTTCTTTTTGTCGGTGTAAAATCTGGGGAGGAATAAAGTTTTGATCGAAGATTGCCCTTGGTCCTATATAATTTCCATAAGATTTTGTTTTAGCCATCATTCTTATTCATTTTTTTTTTAGTTTATATTTTATTTTGATCAAGGTATTTAAACCCCCATGCAGACGGAGGGGGTTCATTGGAAGTAAAAATAAAATATAAAAAATTAGTAAGGTAATAGCCTGATTTTAATGCTACTCTTCTTAATTACTTGATTTAATCTTAATTTTCTAAGTTTATTGGTAAACCTTAAATCTAATTCATCGTAGGCATATCCGCTAGAGTTAATTGGTCCTTCAATAACTCTGAGCCGAGATGGACTAATATAACCATCCTTAAAAGAGATAATTTTACTTTTACCCATAAATTTACGCTTAAACATTTTTCCAAGAGTATTACACGCAACAATAGGAATTCTATTTTCTAATGCCCTAGCTTTTAAGTAAATTTCCCAATTATCCATTCCTTCCTCTCTGATTTGAGTAGGAGAAAAGAGAATTTGTGCTCCATTTTCAGCTGCTAATCGGGGGGTTTCAAAAAATGCAACGTCAAAACAAATTAAAATAGCAAAAGAAATTTTATTCTCTTGAAAAATAATTAACTCAGTGCCAGGATCGAATATTTCTCTCTCATAAGCATACAAATGAATTTTATCTTGTCTGCCAATCTCTTCTCCTTGATTATTAAAATAATAACTAGTTATGAAAGGTTTGTGTAAATTTTTCCTTTTTTCCCAGATAGCTCCAGCAATTATATTTACATTGTAATCTTTAGCTAAATTTTTTATGAAATTGTAATCATCTCCTCTTTCAGTTTGTATTGCTTTCGATATATCTTTAGAAAAGGGGAGCCATCTCTCAGGTAAACAAATTAAATCGCATTCATTATGATTTTGAACTATTTCTTTCAATATTTCTTCGATTTCTTTATGACAGTTGGTTCTGTTTTGCAGAACTTCAGGTTGGAGACAACTAATTTTCAACATTTTTCTTTCGAATAAATATTATTTATTAATTTTTTCGATTATAGGAAAAATTTCATTTAAATTATTGATTTCATAATCCGGTTTTAAATCATCAGTTATTTTGAGTCCGGTATTGAAAGTATCATATTTTCCCCCACGATGGATGAAAACACTATGGATATTATTTTTTTTCGCAGGAACAATATCCTTATGTATATTATCACCAACATAAATTGTTTCAGCACCCTTTACATCAAATTTTTTTAAATAATAAGAGAAAAGTTTTGGATTTGGTTTTCTTATTCCAATTTCATCTGAAATAACAATTGAATCCACAAGTTTGTCAATTTTTAATCGTAAAATCTTTTCATATTGTTTAATTGGTAATCCATCACTAATTATTACAGATTTAATCCCAATTTTGTTTAATTTTTTTAGACAAGGTTCCACGTCATCATAAAGGGCAATTGAATCTATCTTCTCTTTATGATATGCCATAACTGCCGCAGCGATATACATAAATTGTTTATTCAAAGATATTGAAAGTATATCTAATTCATTTAGCCTTCTAATAAAATAGTTATAATGTTGTGATGAATTTGAGCCATATTCATTTACAATTTCGTGGATGAGAGTAATTGCCACATCTCTATCTATGTCCAATCCCAAATCAATCATTGCATCTATTCCCATAATTCTAGCACCTTCTGATAAACCTGTTGAATCAAAAAGGCAATCATCAAGGTCAAATCCAATTAATTTTATCGAAGTCATAATTTTTTCAATAATTTAATTAACCGTTTACACAAGATAGAAGACTTGTTAAGTTAAATTTATTTATCTTTGACTATATATAATTTTTAATGTAATTTTACATTGTATCCGTCAAAAAATCACGTACTCCCTTATTTAGAGTATTCCTTGGAGATATCATCCTTGAAGACTATTGTAGCTTTATCATACTTTCATCGAAAAATAGGACCAATCGTGTTCTATTCGTATCCAGAGCATGAATTGGATGATCAATTGTCTACTCGAATCGCAAATATCATGGATCAGACGGTTAGTGAAGGTTTTTTTACTCATTCATTTGAAAATAAAATCTCCATAAATTATTACTTTGAAGTTCATTCTGATTGGGCAAGGGGAAATAAAGAAATGTTGATGGTTTCAAGTGTATTTTACCGTCAATTAACACCTGATATAGAACAAAACGTTATAAATTTATTAACTGAATTCTCTAAAAAACTCCAAACAAATGAAGAGATATATACTGCGTTTTACATCAATGATATCAATAATATGGAAGAACAAGAAAGAGAGATTATATATAAAAATAATTCTCTTGTTAGACTGTGGGTAAAAGAGCTATATTGGGCAACTGTTGAAGATACCAGAGAGAAAAGTGAAGAAGAGAAAATCGCTACTTTACTGAATAAGAAACATATTTTTTTTACACTAAAGAAATTATCAAAAGGTCCTATTTCTCTTGAGGAATTGAACGAATGGTTTAACGAACAGTTCTCGAAGCTAAGTTTTGATCAAATAATACATCTTCTAGGAGAAAGACAACTAATATTTATTAATCAAATTGGATTTGTAGAAAAGTATGTTCTTTTACTAAAAGAAGTAAATGCTGAAAGAATACCCCCAGACAGCGTCATTGAATATTTAGAAGAATTTCCTGAAGACATGGAGAGCGATATTATTGATATATTGCTCCCAAAGGTTCAAGATTATTTCAGTAATTATGAAAATAAGACGAAAAAAGAATTAGAGGAGGATTCATTCATTTTATTTCAAATTGTATCAGATTCGAAGAAGTACAACGTGTTATCAGAGCTAAGAAATGGGTTAATACCTAAAGACAAATTACCAAGATTAGTATCAAAACGTACATTAGAATATTTAACAGCGTCCTTGGATTTTTTAAAAAAGCATGATATTATAGAAGAAATTAAATATAAAAATGAAAGATATACCACATTAAAGACCAATATACAAATTACTACAGCATTTCCAGAATATCTAAGAAAACTACTACCCAAGGAATCAAAACCCGTTGTTGCAGAAAAATACGAACCAAAACATACTTGAGGCTAAATATGGTTGATGAAAAGAATTCTTTTGACCATTTAAAATATCTTTTAGGAAATATGGGAATAGATATTCTACTCGCAATTGAAAAGGGAGCAAGTAATTTTGAAACAATTGAGATAATATCCGGTGTTCCCCTTGCGTGCATTAAGGGGAGAATTCCCGTGCTAATAGACTTTAAGCTCACAAAAAAGGATTCTTCTGGTTATATTATAACACAATATGGTATTAATTTCGTTAAAAGTTTAGAGAAAAAATCATAAACTAAATTTAAATTTCAGATTGGGGCGACAGCGTCATCGCTATGAGCAATAGCTCTAATTGTCATAAGATCATCATTAATCTAAATTTAAGTCTTAATATTATCCTTCTTATTATAAAATTTGTAAATATAATACCCTTTCTTTTTTGGACCGCCGCATTCATCAATAAATTTAATTAATCCCTCATCTTGAGATATTCTTTCTTTTAAATAATTGAATAAATCTTTAGTTAATTCCTTTTTTGCATTCAAATATTCCAAAATTTCCATAGCGTCTTCAGTAGTTGAACATCTTCGCAGAAAATCTATAACTCCTGGATTTGAGAGATTTTCTTCATATTTAATCTCAAAATTACCAGATTCATTTTTTCCTTCTTCTTCTATAGATGAGATCTTTACAGATTTTTTTCCTTCATTTATTTCAGAAGCTAAATTAGGAAAATATTCCTCCAATTCACTCTTAGCATACAAAATATTTAATCTATCGTCTTCAGTAACTTGTAGTTCTATGAGTTTTTCCTTTTCTTTGGTTTCTTTTTGGTCCATCAATAAAACATCTGCAAATTTTATTCTTACCTAAATTAATTTAAGTTAATTTATAAATTAACTCTTGAAGAACTAAAATGTGGTATCTTAAAATTTATTCTAAAATGAAAAAATTAATTAATTTTACACAATTTCAATATTTATAATATTATGGAAGTAGCAATAAAATGAAGTCTGGATATAGCTATGTAAAAGAAACCTTTGAGATGCATGAAACGGGATATCAAACACCTCATTGGGAAAGAGGAATCGAATATAGAAAAGGTAGATCAATACAGCGCGTCGATAAACCTACAAAACTATATCGCGCACGAACTTTAGGATATAAAGCTAAACAGGGTTATGTTATTGTAAGAGCACGCATCAGAAAAGGTGGTGCTCATAAAGTACGCCCAAAACGGGGAAGAAAACCTCGAGCAATGGGTGTTTCCAAATACACCACTGGAAAGAACTTGCAGTGGGTTGCTGAAGAACGAGTTCAAAGAAAACATCCTAATATGGAAGTGCTAAATAGTTATAAAATTTATGCTGATGGTAGGAGTTGGTATTATGAAGTAATCCTTGTAGACCCCAATCATCCCGTAATAAAATCTGATCCAAAAATTAATTGGATCTGTGAAGCACCACATCATAAGAGGGTCACTAGGGGATTAACTTCCGCTGGAAAAAGAGCCCGTGGTCTGCATAAGAAAGGATGGGGTTCAGAAAAAACACGACCTAGTATAGGAGCAAATCAAGGTCGTGGGAAATAAAATTTTATAATACTAATTTTTAAGAACTTTTTATATTTGGCTTTATACATTTAAGATCATAACTTGTTAACGCTTAGTGTAAGTCCGCCGTCAATAATCAGATTCTGACCAGTAATATAATCTGCTGTAGATGATGCTAAGAATAGCGCTAAATCAGCAACCCATTGAGCTTCACCAATTTTATCTATTGGAAGCTTTACACTACGCGACTCAAGAAATTGTCGAATGAGTTTTGGGTCATTGTTATAGATAGGTGTTAAAAAGACACCTGGTGAGATTGAATTTACTGTGATATTGCTCGAACCAAGTTCCAGGGCCCAGATTCTCGTGAACGCAATAAGAGCTGCCTTGCTAGCGCTATAAATTCCGAGCATGGGATTGTGTCCGTTTTGAGTACCTGCTGTAGACGCAATGTTTATAATTTTCCCTCGAACAGGTTCGAATTGCTTCTGGCGCTTCATTCTCCTAAAGAAAGCTTTAGTTACATTTAAAGGTCCTTTTACATTAACACCAAAAACTTTATCGTATACCTCTTCTTTAGCTTTTAAGGCAGTATAAAGACCACCATCAATTCCCGCATTGTTAACCAATAGAAACACGTTGTCAAAAGTTTCGAACGTTTTTTTAGCCATATCATCGACTTGTTTTGAGTTTGAAACATCAGCCTTAATTAGAAGAATTTTAGATTTATTAGATTTTAAAACTAAGTCTCTTGTTTCTTCAAGACCTTCCATATTTACATCGTTTAATACCAAATCCGCGCCTTTAGACGCGAAAGTGACAGCCATTTTTTGCCCAAACCCACTACCCGCACCAGTAATAAGTGCTACTTTTCCTTCTAAAAATCTTATATTATCCATTTTTTATTCACATCCGGTTAAAAAAATTAAAAATATTTTAAAAGTTAATATCCCGTTCCAAAAAGACCCTTGCTTTGTTTATAGGTCCCTAAAAACTTTCCTGCAGGTGGTGATTCAAAACTGATTGAAATATCAAGAACACTTGGCTTTCCTGAATCAAGTGCTCGTTGTAACGCTGGTTTAATATCTTCAGGCTTCTCTATCTTTTCTCCATAACATCCAAATGCCTTGGCGATTTGGGAATAGTCGATCGCTGGAAGGTCAACATCACAATATCTTCGCTTCATGCTATTTTTTTGATAGGTTTTTAACATTCCCCAAGCACAGTTATTTGCTATACAGATAATGATTGGCACGTTTTTTCGGACTGCTGTTTCGAGCTCTTGGACGTTAAACATAAAGGAACCGTCACCGTTAATGCACACAACGGTTTTATCTTTTTTAGCAAGCTTTGCAGCGATTGCATAACTTGAACCTACACCTAGATGTCCCATTCCTATTGAGCAATAAGTACTCCTTGGATTTCTATGAAAGTTGGATATTAAACCAAATGTAAATACCGCAATATCTCCTCCATCTACCGATAAAAGTGTATCAGGAGGGATAAAATCTAATATTTCAATAATCATTCGTTCTGGTTTCATTGGTGTTTTATCAGATTTCAAGATTTTATCAATTATGGATTTATCGATTCCACGAGCTTCTTGAAGATAATCGTTCCATTGAGACCATTTAGCAATCATATCTTTTGGTAGATTTTTTTCCATATCATTTAACAATTGATTGATTACAGCTTTAACATCCCCTATGATAGCGATTTCAGAGGGTCTATTTTTCCCGATTTCCTTAGGATCGATATCTACTTGAATGATTTTTTGATCTTGATTCCATAAAGGCCCCATTCCATACAACGTGGTATAATCCCAGCGACAACCAAGTGAAAGAACCACATCTGCTTCAGAAGCCGCCCTTCGGAATGTACTCGCTAAAGGATATGACCCTGCATACGTCTTCTCATCTATAGAAATAGCTCCTAATCCATTAATTGTTGTTAATGCTGGGATTTTGTATGTTCTTGATAGTTTTTTTAATTCATTTGAAGCTTCAGAAGCAATTGTCCCCCCTCCTGAAATAATGATGGGTTTTTCTGCTTTTTTTAAAAGCTCAACAGCTTCTTTTATCACAATAGAATTTCCGCTTGGTCTATAAAAAGGCCGATATCTTTCAGGTGATATGATTTTTTTAAAATCTTTCTCAGTAGCTCCCCTTACTAATGCCGTCTCTCTTAATTCGAGAAAAACAGGTCCTCTTCTACCCGATAAAGCAGCTTTAATGCATCTCTGTACGGCAAAAGGAATCTCATATGGTTCTTCTATTGAAATAGCTAGTTTGGTGATTGGTTTCATTAATTCCATTTGGTTTACTCCTCCCTGCAAAATTCCAGTATCATCAAACATTCTGGCGATTTGTGCACCGATTACTAACAACGGAATGGAATCTGCTTGAGCCGCGGCGATTGCAGGAACAAGGTGAGTTACACCTGGTCCAGCCGTACCAAGACAAACTCCTATTTCTCCCGTGGCTCGTGCCCACGCATCCGCCATGTGACCGCCTGCTTGTTCATGACGCACCATTACTGTATCGATACCTTCTTCACGACCAAACCTTTCAACAGCATCATAAATTCTAGTTAGTTCTCCACCAATTATTCCAAACATTTTGGTAATTCCTTCATTTAGAAGACATTTAACTAGTAAATCTCCACCATTCGATACTTGTTTAGACATATATGCAACTTATTAAAATTAAAAATTAAAGTTTCTCAAAATCAGTCCTAAATTGATATCTAGGATAAACGATATATTTTAAAAAGAAATCAATTCTAGGTAAAAACCAATTAGTTTTCTGGTATCTAAATAATAGAAATTGACTTTTCCAGCTTTTCCAGTTTGAATGACGTCAATATTATGTTTAGTTTTAAATTCTATAATGAGTTCTTCAGCATTTTTAGTATACACTCCTAAATGATGCAAACCTTCATTTCCTTCTTTAATAAAATCTAAATATAAATGATCGCCACTCGATTCTACTACTTCTACTATTTCAAATTGCTTTCCCGCGAAGTTTTGCATTATTTTTTTCATTTTAAATACGACTTCTTTTCCCTTATACTTTACTGTTGAATTTTGTTCTACAATGTTTAATTTTGACTGAAATTTGAAGAGACCTCCCAAGTATGGCGTTGTTTTTTCAATGTCTTTTACAACAATACCGATTTGATCAAATTTTTCTAATTTTAATTCACTCAATAAATAGACACCTCTTCTACTTTACGCTATCTGCGAAATCTAAAGTTCCAGTAGGATTTTTTAACGGAAAATCCCCATTTAAAATCATTTTTTTTAAATCTTTTGCTAGTAGCATTGCTCCATTTCTGTCAGATTGTCTAAGAACTATAGGTACGTCTTTTCCCTCAAAATTTATTGTTTTGAGGTCTAATTTAAAGGCATCAGGACATAAGATTGAACAAGTTCCACAATTAAAACATCGAGATCGATCTATTCCTGTAATTGCTCCTTTTTTCATCAGGAATGCATCAGTTGGACAAGTTTCTACTACATTACATTCCTTACAATTTTTACATGCTGAAGAATCAAAGATCATTAGATAATTTTTATCCCATACATCTCCATAAGTAATTTCAGCTACTTTCTCTCGACCGACTAAACTTAAGATAGTCAATTTTACATCTTTATCAGATCGAATTATATTTTCCAAAATCCTCTCATTGAGGATGGGAATTGGAACAGCTATACTACAAATTGGTTCAAGACCATAAGATGTCTTGAAAGCACCCATATACTCTGGTTTCATATTTGCGAATGGAGCAATTGTCATCATATTTGGTTTTGCGATATTATTACGCGTTCCCGGACCTATAAGGTATCCCATGCTTCCATTTACCAATAAAGGGGTCCCTACACCAAAGGATTCAAAATCAGGATCATTTTGAAATGGATTTAACGCACCACATCCAGAAAAAGTGATTTCTGATTTGTTTGGTTTAAATGGTAAGCTAGAAAAAATAGTATTAACTTCATATGATTCACAATTGATCATTGCATTATAATTTTTGATAGATTGTCTTGTACCCATTAATTTAGCGAACTGCATATCTTCTAATCGCATCTCTTTTTCTAATATCTCACCTTCACTACTTTTTGCGACTATTGAAACCTCTTTCCCTTCTACTAGTTCCCTAAATAGAGATCCCCCACAATAATTTTTTTTAGTCTGACTTTGAGCAGTTCCATAAATTATTAGATCAATTATACCTAAATATTCATTTGGGCACGGTCCTGGAAAGGTAGGAATCCCATTAATGGAAACTTCAGTAAACTTTCTTAATGTTTTAGGAGGTGTAATCCGAAAAGATAAAACACCCAATATCCCGCTCATTAAACCTTTCGTGGCCGTTGTTATTACATCAACATCTTCAAACTTTATTTCATCTCCATTTTCTATGCGTTCTATAAAATCTTGAACTGTAATTACATTACTCGTGCCATGTTCAATTTTCTTTATAATTTCTGATAAGGTTCTATTTTTCACTCCTTTAACCACTACTTTCATTAAAGTCTATACCTTCTAAAATATTAAGTTATAATAAAATTTTTTTATTAAAACATCACTTACAAATCTTATAGAATTAATAAGAAGTTATTGAATTTTAAGAGGTCCTTCACGATTGTCTTACTTTGAATCAAGACTGAGATTAAATGTTGAAAATTTTGAGAAAATTAAAAATAAATTTGCAATTTGTGAGAAATTAGGAATAAAAAATGTAATTGTAGAACCTGTTGGAAATTTTAAAAACCTCGGGGTTGAGTTAAGAGAAAAAATAAAATCGTTGACAAAGATGCAAATCTATTATCGGATATCTTTACGACCTAGAAATGTTGATGATTTAAAAAATAAGTTAAGTACAAATAAAAAATTACCAACCATTCTTTCGATTGAAACTCCAAATAAAGAAATTCAAATTCAAGCGGCTAAAGACTCCAGAGTTGATGTAATTTCATTTCCAGATCCTAAAACAATGAAAACACTAACCCCTGGAGTAATATCCTTGTCAAAACAAAATAATTCCTTTATTGAAATTTCACTATCATCAATGATGGTAGTGAATAAAGCTCAACAATCAAAAAATTTTCGAGAATTATATCGAATAATTCATTTGGTTAAATCCTTAAAGGGAAATCTCATAATTAGTGGAAATTTTGAAGATCCATTTCATTTAAGACATCCAAGATCTCTAATTAGTATTTGTCATACATTGCTAGGACTCTCAATTCTTGAAGCAAAAAAAGCATTTAATGAAAATGTTAAAAAATTGATAGAGAGAGTATACGATCGATATGATACGAATTTTATAGAATATGGAATAAAATTCATTAAAGGAGGTGAGTGAATATCGTTAGGAACGAACGTAATAGATATATTCTTTTTAAGATAGTAAATGAAGGATTTCTTTCAATAGAACATTCAGATATATTAAAATCAATTTGGAAATCAATATGGCGCTTTTTTGGAATGAAAGAGGCGAATAAAATTGGATTATGGGTGATTGAGATTGATTTGGAAAATGAGTTTGGGATAATTAGATGCGCTCACCAGACAAAAGAAATCATAATTACTGCTTTATCTTTTATCACTGAGATAAATGGGAATAAAATAATTTTATCTCCTGTTAAAACTTCGGGAACGATAAAATCAATAAAAAATCATATTATTTCTAAGAAAACCAGAGATTAAACGTGTTAACACAAGTTAAAATGACAGAAAAAAATTTGACAATTGGATATATTGAGAAATATGATGGATCTTTAAGGTTAAATCTTTCAAAAAATAATTTATTTCAAAAAGATCAATTTTTACTTATAATTCAAGCAAATACGAAAGATTTTAGTAGATTTATGATTTATCCGATAAATGTAAACAAGATTTTAAAAATTACTGTATATAGCTTTAGAGAAATTGTAGAAGATCTTGAGCAAATTTCCTTCCTATTAAAAAATTTTAAGATTATTCATAATTCTGGTCTTACTGTAAGAGATAATGTTTTCATTGTTGAATTATATCTAAAACTAAGATTCTCAGATTCAAAATATAAAGATTTAAAAACTTCTTTAGATAAGATTAAAAATAAGCATATAGATATAGATATTGAAGAGATTAGCTTGAATATCTAAATACTAGTGATAGAAATGAATACTTGGAAAATTACATTAAAGTTAGAAAATGGAAAACATGAAGAGTTTGAATTATATGATGCAAAAGTATACTTTGAAGGATATCTGAAAATTAAAAGGAGTTATTTTAATAGTTTAATTAAAGCAATTAAAATCGCGAAAAATTATGCAATGAAACACGCAATAGAAGAAGTTTTAAGTCCTGACAAGGAAGATTGGGCTTTAAATCCTTGGTTATTGTTGATTGTAAAAGATATTGAAAAAGAAATGCCATTTTGGTTCCTTATTAAAAGAGAATTAGATTTGTCAGGAATATTAGTGGCTATAGGTCCTAAATCCTTTGCTGAATTTAATAGTCAAAATTTTAGTGATGCAAAACGAGATATAAAAAGAATTATTAATTTTATCGTGTCGTACCTAAACAAGTTTAATTGTGTAGTATTCATACCAAAATTCTTATCTCAATGAAAAAACCTTTAATTCAACCAATTGAATTCATAACAATTAGCCAATGCAAAATAATATCTTCAATATCCCTCAATTTGCTGATTCTATCAATTACAAGAATTGTATGAACGATTATCCCATAGTGATGCGCGACCCACTATTTAATCATCCCTTTATTTAATGATTAATGTTGAATATTTTTTAAAATCAAGAAAGATAAGAATAATATTCAAAAATTTAAAATTGGACTATTTTTTATTTTATTTATCATTTCTTAAAATGTTTAATAGCATAATATTTATAAAAGTGGCATTAAAAACGTGAAACGTCCAACCAATAAAATCTTGATATTTACGATTATAATCCTTATTTCTGTTAGTTCAATCACATTAATTCAAAATGTCAGAGGTTCAACTGCATTAATACCAACCATAGGAAGTACACCTACTATCGACGGCGTTATTGATTTGCAAAATGATGAGTGGGGGAGCGCAAACAAGAATAGTATCTATTTGTATCAAAATCTCTCCGCACCTGCTAGTGGCCTACTCATTGATTTATGGGTAATGCAAGATCAAACATCATTATTCATTTCAATTCAGTTTGAAATGAACCAACATGCCTCTAGTGAATATGATGAGGAATTTGTAGGTATTCTAATCTCCGAAGATGAATTAGGCGAATATAGCGATGCAAGATTGATACAATTTTCAAATATGAGCACAGGAGAATTCCAATATTTAGATTACTATATCAATGATTCCGTGTTTATTTTAGACGATGATTCTAATGGAGAGGGTGCTGCAGCTTTAGATGGAAATAAAATAGCATATGAATATGGGACACTAATTGAAATTAATGATGAAAGTGCTCAAGATGTATGGTTCCAGAGACAATTTACATATAATATTAGTATAATTTATGGTAAAACTGCATTATATCCCGAAGAGATCTTGATAGAAAACAATATTTTAATTGAAATTCAATATCCAATATATACTTCGCCACCTCCTCCAATTGATAAGATCCTATTTAATATTATTGTCTTTGGGGTGGTTGGCATAGTTTTAATTTATTATGTTAATTCAATCAGAAAAATGAGAGATAAAGTCAAGCGATTAAGGAGCTAAAATGTCAAAAATTAAAAAAGAGAATCAAGTAAAGAAAAGTAAAGTAAACGATGATAACTTCGCATTCAAATCTGTCATACGTTCGACAGTATTAGGTGGGATATTTTTCATTGTTTCAATTCTTTTTAATGGAGAAATTTTAGAAATCTTTGATACAAGCATATTTTTTTGGAACATTATTGACTCAATTATAAAAGTAGTTTTTATATTGCTATTCTTCATTTTCATGATAATAAGTATGGGAAATTATAAAGAATTAACAGGTAAACCTTTAAATTTCAAGGGTATTATATTGTTTTCAGTTCTATCACTTATTCAGGCTTTCAGAAACCCTATTGTCTTTACATTTGCATTAGTAGGACTGTTAATTTTATTAACTTACTTGTATTTATTGCAAGATAATTAATCCCTTTATTTTTTTTTAAAATGGAGTTCTTATTAATTGGTCACAGAGGAACCAGATATCAATATGATGAGAATACCTTAGAAGCATTTAAAATCGCCATTAATAAAGGAGCAAATTATATTGAGATTGATATTCGAAGATCTAAAGACGGAAAACTGGTGGTCATTCATGATGAAACTATCAATAGAACCACTAATGGTTCTGGTAAAGTAAAAGATTTGATATATATAGAAATTAGTAAAGCTAATACCATTGGGAGTAAGTCAAAAATTCCATTATTAGAAGAAGTATTATATGCTTTTCGTGATAAAACCTACTTTATGCTTGAATTAAAAGAAAATGGTATCAGTGAACAGATTTTGAAAATTATATCTCAAAAACGTCTTATTAACTCATGTGTAATTAGCAGTAGAGATTTGGGAGAATTATTAAGAATAAAAAAGAAACATCCATATATTCAAATATGTTATAACATAACTAAGGCCAAAAGTCCAGACTTAGAGACTTTTTTAGGCTTAAGTTCATTAGAAATTAATCGTATTAAACCAGATTTAATAAGTTTGAGTTCAGAGAGAATTTCCTCAAAATTTATTAATAAATGCCATGAAAATCAAATATTAGTTTTAGCTTGGAATTTCATAGATCATGAAAATCCTAAATCGATTATGAAAAAACTAATTGATATGAATATTGATGGAATTTTATTTGATAATCATAACAATATTGAATATATAGCAAATTTGATTAACAAAAGATGAATTAGGGGATTATTATTGAGGTTCCAGAAGGGAGAGAAAGGATTATATCATCCACCTTTAGTAATTTTATCCATTTTTTAAATAGATCATCACTTTGATTAATAAGTATTGATTTAATTTCTTTCGCTAACTTTCCTTTTGTTAATCCATCTTTCGAAGGTTTTATTTTGATAATATGTGAAACATGAGTTTTAATTGCACTCAAAGGACCACAGAGAATTTTGAGGAATATAACCCGCTCATCTCCAACAGTATCAGTTTTTGATTCTTCTATTTCTAATCCAATCCCTAATTCTGTTTTTGCATTTTTTATAACATTCTTCTTACCAGAGATCATAAAAGATCCTTTAGGTAAGAATTCACCAGTTGGGGGGGTTTTAGATACTTGATTTGGAGTGACATACCAGACGTCTATATAACCCCAATCCTCTTTCCACGCATTAGAATAACTCCCTACAAAAATTGCCGCTTCATTTATTGTTAGTTCAGGTATCTCTTTATTATCCGGATTTTTAATAATTACTAGAGGGGATCCAGGAATATTTGTATGGAAAACAAGATCTTCAGATTGCACATGTTTTTTAAATATTACTTCGTTTGAAGTAGCATCTCTACCACCAATTATTAAGAATCCGTTTGAAGAATGAAACCATCTGAACTTCTCGTACCATGCTTGTTTTCTTTTCTTTACTAATCCTACTACCTCATCATCAAGAGATTCTTTCTCTTTAACAAATTTTGTCATCTTTTCCCTAGATTTATTAATAGCTTCTATAGTTCCCTTTATTTTTTGTTCCGCTTTTTTTCCTTTGGAATAAATTAAATTCGCATTTTCACCGATAGTTTTTCTTATATCTAAATTCACTTCTTGATTCAAGATATTAACTAACAATTCTCGACTTTCAGGAATGATTTTAACAAATAATTCGACACCTTCTATACCTGTCTTTTTTGCATTTAATAGCTTTTTATTTATATCATACCAATTATATCCTTTATCTTTTGCTTCCGAAATGACATGAAAAAGTTTTTCTAATTCACTAAAATGGGCATAAATGAAATCTCCATATTCGTAATATCTATCTTTTTTTTTATATAATTCCTGAAGGTATTCTTCTTGGTTTTGCAGGATTCTATTATGAGTCTCTATTTTATCAATAATTTTTTGGTTTTGATGTGGTTTAATTGCTGAAAGATCTAATTTAGAATAATAAGCATCCACAGCTTGATTAAAAGAGGGGTAAAATATTTTTTTATAATCTAGAAAAATCTCTAACTCAAATGGTAGAACTGTGAATTGGTTTTCTTTTTCATCATAGATAATATGGGCATTTATCTCTCCAAACAGAAGTTGATTTCTGAGATTTTTAAAAACATTAAAAAATTCTTTTAGTTGGATGTCGCTAAGTGATTTAGCATTTTTTGTTTTTTCTATTTTCGCTCTATAACATAATTCTTCACTAATTAACCCCGAAATTCCAATATTTCTTGCTAAAATTCTTACAATTTCGTCATCCGAATTTTTTATTACATCAATAAACTCCATCTCATTAATAGTTAAAAATCCAATGCCTCGTTGGCTTGGAAATTCATATTCTCGATTTGCTAAAACATCTCTATCCCTAAACTTTTTGTATGACTTAGCTATTTTTATAATATTTTTTTCATCTATGAATAGATAATTACCTTTATTAAATAGTTCAATTATGAATTTTGAATCTCCTTCTTCATAAGAATGGATTTCGATAATGATGATTCTATCAAATTCATATTGAGAAACAGATTTAATCCTTCTATTCTTCAGCAACTTCCTCAGTGACGTAATATATTGGCTTGGATATTTAGGAATTGGATAATCATAATCTGTTATGTTTATCCTCGAATCATTTTTTACAATTAGATTGACTTTTTCACGAGTTTTCGTTGATATTTTTAAAATTAATAAATCTTCCAATTCATAAATATTTACTATTGTTCCTTCTGAAAGAATTTGATCTAATTCTTTTGTGATTGTATGCACATCAAAATTTGAAAAATTTGTTTGAATCTTCATCGTTATTTATTCTTTAAGAGTAATATTGTTATAATCCTATAATTTAAAATCATTTTTATAATAATCAATATTAATAGAAGTGATTATGCCAAAAAAAGATTCTCGTTCGAAGAAAATTAATATTAAGAAGGAACGGCAAAAGCTTATTAAAGAAAAAATGAAACAGATGGATAAAAAAGAATATCAGAAAGAAAAAAAAAGTACAACTAATTTAGATATACGCTTGGAAAAGGAAACTAACCTTTATTGGTTTCGAGCATTGACTGGAGCATTATCTGGTTTAATAGGCCGATTAATTGGTTTCTATGGGTTGCCATTTTTAATATGGATGCTCTGTTTTTGGTTTCTGATGCCGTTTGTAACCAATTTTGTGATATTGAAATATAAATATGATAAAGAAACATGGAATTGGAAGAAAATTCTCAAACCAGGTCTTGGAATCTT
The DNA here is from genome assembly GCA_030667705.1 of Promethearchaeota archaeon. GTDB lineage: Archaea > Asgardarchaeota > Lokiarchaeia > Sigyniarchaeales > SOKP01 > SOKP01. The sequence continues at coordinate 22,193 of DAOUVJ010000028.1, forward strand.
CTTCTTACTCTTTATGATAACCTCGGTAATCGTACATACTTTGTTAGCGTTCTTCTAAATCTATAGTATTATTCGTTGCTTCACTCTCTTTTCCGTTTTACCTTTTGAACTAAATGTTATTTCATCCAATTTATACATTCGATTACAGTATACACATTGTATTTTCAAGGGTTTTTCTTCCAAAACATTGAATTCCGAGTCAATTGGTTCATCTGAATTAGAAATACAAGTTGTGTTAGCACATAAAACCAATTGTTTGATAACTTTAGGAATTTTCACTTTTTTCTTTTCAATAACTTTATAATTCTCAATCAATGATATAGAATTGTTTGGAGAAAGAATGGATATTTGTTGCATTTGTGTCTCATTTAGAAAAACACCCTCAATTTTAATTATATCTTTCTTTTGGAATTGATTTGAAGAGACATTGACACCAATTGTCATGAGATTTGGAGATTCATCTAATCCAGTAAGATTTAGAATTGTTAGAGCATACCCCTCAGTGATATGATCAATTACGGTTCCTTTCTTTATTTTATCAATCCTTAGTTTATCTTCGGACATATTCCTATTTATTAAACTATCCTTATTCATAAAATTTTTGATATCATAATTGATATTTATATAAGAATGGTTGAAAGAAAGAATAATATTGGAGTTATAATCACATTATATGAGAGATTATCATCAATTTCTAAATTAAGAAAATCTAATCCCCCAATAATAAGAGCTCCGGCCGAGGAAAGGATAAACAATCCAAAATAAGATATATGATACAAACCATTCAATAAAACCAAGCAGATCATTCCTGATCCAAAACCAATGATCATTCCAGCAATCAAACCTTCATAAGTTTTTTTTGTTTTTCGAATGGATCTACGTCCTACCATTCTACCGAATAAATTTGAAGCCATATCTCCAAATATTGACATTGTCATCGACGTACATATCACTAGTGGTCCAATTGGTTGAAATATACCATATATAATTATAATTGAAAAACAACCAACTCCCATTGAGATATGGGGTCCAATTCTCGATTGGATCTCTTTTTCTCTGAGAATTAAATTTACAGGTTTTAAAGGATAGTAATCCGGTCTGATAATTCGTATTAAATCTACCGAAATTAAACCTATGAGAGAAATTCCAACTAAAAAAACTACTAAATATTGCGTAAATATCATTTTGTCCCCTTCTAAATTGTAGAGCGAAAAAAATAAATCAGAGATTATTGGGGGTAAGAAATCAAGGATATAAGTAAATACATTCTGAACTAAAAACCCAAGTGTAAAATAAAAAAAAACTATAGCTAATACAACTAAATGAGTTAATTTTCTATAAATTTCATATTTTAAAGGCAATTCTTGAGCG
>DAOUVJ010000038.1 GCA_030667705.1 Promethearchaeota archaeon
AAAATATTAAAAGATTTTTTCATTAATATCCTAAAATTAGATGATAAAGAACTAATCGATACTTTATGCTGTGGTATTGAGCATCACATTACACCTGAAGTCAGAAAATTTATAGATGACTTATTAAACTAACTATTTATTTTATTTAATACAGATTAAAAAAGATAGTGATTTATATAAAAAAAACATTGGTTCTAATCTTAATTAAAGACGATCCAGAAAATATTTGTGCAAAATGCTGTAAAACGATACAAGTTATTGATAGAATGATGGAAGAAATTGCTGAATTTAAGGACAAAGTTGAGATTTTATATAAAGATACCGAATCAAAAGAGGATAATGATAAACATGGAAACCTTGAAAGGCCTGTAGTTATTATAAATGATAAGATATTTTCTGAAGGACATGTACCCATTATAAAAAAACTGAGTAGAGAATTATTCACAATATTAAATAAATCTTAAATAAATGATATATCTTCATACTCTGAATTTTCCGGATTTGTTCTAGTAATACCTAGATCCCGTACTACTTGATTTAATTTTAAAAACGCTTCTTTCACGAATTTCTTATTTTTTGCACCTGTACAAACAACTTTTCCCGTAGAAAATATCAGGAAAACTGTTTTAGGGATTGCCATGCGGTAAATTAATCCTGGAAAGACTTCTGGCTCGTACATGGCATTTTCCATTATAGTTGCAGCTAAATTTAAATCTATAAATGTGTGTAAATCTCCACTCGCGACAATATTCTGAATCGTGATTTCTGGATTAGATACATTAATTCCTGCTTTTTTAATAGCTTTTACAATTTTTCCTACTCCAGGGCTTGCCTCATCTGCTCTTCTAAGTCCTGTAATAACCATTTTTCCTGTAGAGAAGATAAGAAATGTTGCTTTTGGGTCAGTAATTCTCATAACAAGACCCGGAAACCTTTCAGGATTATACTCTGCATCTTCAAATTTGCGGGCGATTTTGGTAAGGTCAATTTTTTCTGAAATCTCCATCACAACTGTGGCAACAACATTTTCGATTTTATAGTCTAATTTTAAATCAGATTCATCTTTTTTTTCTACCATAATTTAATACCTAACTACCTAAAAGAAATAATTGTTAATTAATAATTAATTAGTAAATAATTAGAAAATTTATTCTGTAAATAAATCTTTGATTTGATTCGTAATTTTTTTTCCTTGAGCTATTTTTTACTATACGAAATCAAGAGAATAATATCAAAGTACGAAAAGTCTGAAACCGAAAATTCAAATTAAAAAGATTTTTTATATAAATTTCATCTAAACGGCGAATTCTTCAATGATGTTATAAATTTCTTCAATTAAAGAATCGATTTTTATCGATTTTTGCTTTTCATTTTTCATGTTCTTTATCGTGACTTCATTTTGTTCCATCTCTTTAGGACCAATGATTAATGAGATTAAAACACCCAGTTCATTCGCTTTACTTAATTGATTTCCTAAATTTTTGAATCTATAATCTATGATGCAGGGGAATTCCTCATCACGAACGAGTTTTGCTAATTTAAGAGCATATTTTGAAACCTTATTATTAATTGAAGCGATATAGATAGTGTCGGTATAATCTTTCTTTCGGATTTCTTCTGGTATCAGATTATATGTTTTTAAGAATAAGGAGAGCATCAATGTCCCCATACCGAATCCCGTTCCAGTAATTTGTTCATCTGAAAAAAGAGAAAGTAAATCATCATATCTCCCGCCTCCAAAAATACTTCTTCTATTTTCTGTTCCCATATCAAATACTTCATATACAATCCCAGTATAATAATCTAATCCACGGACTATGTTGGGTGAAAAACTACAATATTCTGAGATGTTTGCATCATCCAACAGTTTGATAAATTCATTTAGTTCTTTGTATCCCTCAGTTTCAAAAAATTCTTCTGGAATTGTTTCAAACTTTGATAATAAATCATTTAAGTTTTCAGCATCCTTTATTTTATAGATACCTTGCACGATTGATTCATCTTGGAATGAATCGATAACAAATTTTTCAAACTCATCTACTTCCATCTTATCAGATTTATCTAGAATTTTATATATCAATGATAACTTCTCTTTAGGCACTGTTAAAACGATCTCACAAAGGGCATCTACAAACCTTCTATTATTATAGCAAATTTGAAATTGGCTCGGATTTGCTCCAAATTGCTTGAAAATGTCAACAATTATGCTAAAGATCTCTAAGTCAGCAAATAAGCTCTCTTCTCCTAATATATCGAAATTTATTTGCTTGAACTGTCTTTTACGCCCACGTTGCGGCCTTTCATACCGAAAACACGTTGGAATGGAGAACCATCTTATTGGTTTTTTAAGTTCTTGACTTTTTTTCGCAATCATGCGTGCTAAGCTAGGAGTTAATTCAGGAATTAAAATGAGTTTTTCGCCTTCTTTTTTCTCAACAATAAATGATTGCTCATTCACTAGTTCTTCAGATGATTTCGCGGCAAAAATTTCAATGGGTTCTAATTGTGGACTCTCGAATTCTTCGAATGAGTACTGTTCAGCCACATCACGAATATTTTCAATAATCCAGTTAAGCTCTCTTAAATCATCTGGATAATATTCTTCCATTCCTCGTAATGGCTCTGTAGAAAATTTTTTAGACATTAATAGCATCTCAAGATTATTAATAAGAATATAATAAAGTGGTTTCAAATAATTTTTTCGATTCTCAATAATTTAAATTCGATTTTATATTTTTAGTTATTACTGAATTAGATTTTTACAAAGAGTGAATAGAAATGGATGATAGTTGGAAATCAGACATATCAACACCCGCACTTGTTTTAAATTATGATGCGATGTTAAAAAATATAAAAACCATGGCAAATTTTGTAAAAGATACTGGTGTTAACTTGAGACCTCATCTTAAAACAGCCAAAATACCCCTAATTGCTCATATGATTTTAAAGGAGGGGGGAGCTAATGGAATCGCAGTTGCTAAAGTTGGAGAAGCTGAAATTTTCGCTCAATCTGGCATAGATGATATTTTGATTGCAAATCAAGTTATTGATGTTGAGCATATCAAACGATTAGTCATGCTAAATAAATATGTCTTAGTTAGATGTGCTGTTGACTCAAAAAAGAACATTTTAGATCTGAGTAAATATTCAACTCAAGCAAATGTTGAGCTTGAGGTATTGCTTGAAATTAATTTAGGATTGGGGAGAGCGGGAGTAGAACCCGGTGAACCTGCATTAGAATTAGCTAAGTTTATTCGTGATGCTCCAGGAGTCAAATTAGTTGGATTACAAGGCTATGAAGGTCATTTAACTCCAATGATGAATATCGAACAAAGAGAAACGATGACAAAGGAATGCATGAACTGGTTAAATGAGACGAAAAACTTACTTAATGAGAATAATTTTAATATTGACTATATTTCAACTTCTGGATCTGCTACTTACATGTATGCGGCAAAGTGTGATGGTGTTACAGAAGTTCAACCCGGAACGTATGTATTTTCAGATGAACATCTATTTCGGGTTAATCCCATATTTGATATCGCAGTGACTGTATTGAGTACTGTTCAAAACCAAACAGGAAAAAAAGAGTTCACGCTAGATGCTGGTACAAAAGCAATTGCAACAGGTGATGGAAAACCAATTGTTAAGGGCTTTCCCAAAATTAAATTTCGAGTAATGAATGAAGAACACACTCAATTAAAAAGTATAGGGGTTGATTTAGAAATAGGGCAGAAAATCGAACTCATTCCTGCTCATATTTGTCCTACAATCAATTTATATGACTACATTCATGTGATAAAAAATAACATGTTTATTGGAAAATGGCAGATTTTCGCTCGAGGTAAAAATTACTAAAGACATAGAATCAGAAAAGGTGAAAAATAATAGAATGGTTGAATTAGAGCATATAAATCCCGGTACACCAGTTGCAGGTCCTTATACTCCAGGTGTTAAAGTTGGAAATTTATTATTCGTTTCAGGACAAGGACCTAAACAAGGTGCTACGGACATTAAAGAACAAACTTACAGTGTTTTAGAAAATATTAAAGTTATAGTTGAAGCCGCAGGGGGAACATTGGCAAATCTCGTACATATTAAAGTGTATATAAGAGATATGAACAATTTTGGCAAAATGAATAGAACCTATAAGAAATTCTTTGCAGATAATGGCATTACTGATAAATTTCCTTCAAGGTCAACACTTGAAGTGTCTGGTTTACCTGTAGCTTCCATGTTATTAGAGTTAGACGCCATAGCTTCGATATAACTCTTTTTTTTTTATTTTTTATTTTTATCATAATTTAATACAGTATAGAAGAAAAAATTTAGTTTTTTAAAATTACTCCTGAAAAGCTTCTAATTTCAATAGTTAAGTATTAAAATAGAGTTTTTTCTTACATCAATAACATAAAGGTGATAAAATTTTATTAATGAAAAAAAAGGAATAGAATATATTAAAAAATCATATAAATATAAAAAAAGCGAAAAATAATGTCTAAAACAGAGGGTAATAAAATAAAATTCATCCCTAAAGCAATAGCATTAGATACAGGCGGCACGATGACAGATTCATTCATAATTGATGAAAATGGATTATTTACCATTGGTAAAGCTCAATCCACTCCTAACAATGAATCGAATGGAATTTTAAATTCTATTATGGATGGTTTATCTTATAAAAATACAACATTGGAAGAATCAAGTAGGGATGTTGAAACTTTGGTATATTCTGGTACTGCAATGATAAACAGACTTCTAGAACGAGAAGGAAACGATAAAATTGGGGTTATCGTTAATGCAGGATTTGAGGATTTGCATAGGTTAGGGAGAGCTCTCCAATGCTGGATTGGATTAGACTATGGCGGACGATTACATGCTAGAGAACACGAACATCCAGATCCTATCGTTCCTAGAAAACAAATAAAAGGTGTTAGAGGTAGGATAAATTTCTGGGGTGAAGAACTTATTCCATTATATAAAGATGAGGCTACGAAAGCCATCGAAGAACTAATTAAAATGGATATGGAGAGCATCTGTGTTTGTCTTCTTTGTTCTTACATGAATCCTCGCCATGAAAAAGCAGTTGCAAGGATAGCAAAAAAGATTATGAAAAAGAAAGGAATAGACATCCCAGTTATCCTTTCCTGTGAACATAATCCCGTTCGGGGTGAAACCCCTAGATTAAATTCTCTGATCATTGAACAATATGCAGCCGAACCATCAAGAAAGCAGATGATTAATATCGCGGAACAATTGAAGAAAAAAGGGGTGGATGCGCCCCTAAGAATATTAACATCATATGGAGGAACGATTTCACCTTATCATCAAAGTTTAATTCCAACTATGGTCTCCGGACCGATTGGAGGGATGATTGGTACCAAATTCATCGCAAATGAATATGGAATAAAAAATTTAGTAAGTTCTGATGTCGGTGGGACTAGTTTCGATGTAGGATTGGTAATGGAAAAATATGTACCGACAAAATGGGAAAGTTCCTTGGGAAAATTTATATTAAATATCCCGATGATAGCTCTCGATTCGATCGGTGCGGGAACAGGCATGTATGTTAGATATAATGATATATCGGGAAGACTTGAATTCGGTCCAGAAAGTGCGGGATATAAAATTGGTGTTTGTAATGAACAATCAGGTGTTGAAACTGTAACAATAACGGATTGCAGTATAATTTTAGGCTATCTTAATCCAGATTACTTTCTGGGAGGAGCCATTAAACTTAACAGAAATAGAGCATTGGAATACATAGAAGAACAACTGGCAAAACCTTTTAAAACCGATCCCATTAATGCGGCAAGAGGTGCAATAGATCTTGTCGAAATCCACATGAAAAACCATCTTAACGGAATGATCCAGGGACTTGGATTTAGACCAGAAAATTATACCTTAATTTCTTTTGGTGGTGGTGGACCCCTTCATGTGGCAGGGTATTCGCGAGGACTAAAGTTTGAGAACATATTAATTCCTGAGTGGGCAGCAGCTTTTTCAGCATTTGGATGTGCTTGCGCAGAACATTCCTATCGATATGAAAAATCGGTTGATGGTGTCATCACCACCGACGGTCGCATGAATCAAGCGGTTTCTATGGTTCTTAATGCAACATGGGCCGATGGGAAAAAAAAAATCATAAAAGAATTTGAAAGAGAGGGTAGGGATCCGAGTGAAATGTTGTTTAGACCTTCTGTTCGAATTCAATATTTAGGAATCTTTGATGATCTCGAGGTAAATTCTCCATCCGATAACCTTGTCCCTGATGATATTTGGAAATTAGCAAGAAGTTATGATGATTTATTTGAAGAAGTATATCGAAGGGGCACTAAGAGTCCTGAATTGGGTTACCACATCACAAAGGCAGTTTCTGAAGGAATTGTTATCACTCCAAAACCAAAATTACCGGAGTTTAAGGAAGGAAGCAAAGATCCCATTGAAGCAGCTTCAAAGGGGATGAGAGATATTTATTGGAATAATGATTGGCAAGAAGCATCATTATGGGAAATGGAAAAATTAGAAGCGGGTAATATAATTGAAGGACCCTCGGTAATTGAAGCTCCTGCAACGACATTACTCGTTCCACCCGGTTATAAGGTTAAGTTGGATAAGCACAGAGTTTATCACATGGAGGTGTTATAATGTCAAATAATAAAATTGGATGGAATGATAAATCATTAAAAGAAATGTTAGATGAGAGCGAAAGTCTTTTCAAAGATACGGGTCGTTATTTTGGTATTGAAAAGCTTTCATTAAAAGAAGAAGATCCTTTTCGTTATGAACGGGCTTATGCAAGTTTGAGAGGAGCTTTGGTTTCAGCAAGGGAAACTGCTTTACATGTGGCTGCATCTCCTATAGTGAAAGAAATTGGAGAACTTTGTTTTGGATTATACACACCTGAAGGGGACTCACTTGTTGTTTCAACAGGGATACTCGTCCACATCCATACAATGAGTGAAGCCATGAAATTTATGATTAAGAATAATTACGAGGAAGATCCTACAATAAATCATGGAGACATTTTCTTAAATAATGATCCTGAATGCGGAAATGTTCATACGACTGATGTTCAAACAATCATTCCCATCTTTTGGGAGGGTGAATTGATCGGATGGGCAGGGGGTGTAACTCATCAGATAGATATCGGAGGTATCTCTCCTGGACATACATTGGTTTCATGCGTGCAGAGATTTGATGATGGAGTATATTACACGTGCTTGAAAATCGGTTCAAATGATAAAATTTGGAATGATCACATGCAAACGGCTAAAAGATCCGTGAGAACTCCCATGTATTGGGAACTTGATGAGAAATGCCGGTTGTCAGGAGATCTCATGATACGAGACGCTGTTCTAGATTTTATCGAAAGAGAGGGAGTTGATTATTATAAAAAATTTGTAAGAGAGGCTATTGAAGAGGGTCGTCAAATCATGCAACTGAGAGTAAAAGAAAGGTTAATTCCAGGAAGGTATAGAGCAGCATCTTTCATGGATTTACCTTTTAAAGACGAGGCTTGGCAACCAATAGCAAAGGTTAATAGAATTAGTAATCAACCACTTGAAATTATAGTCCGAGAAGACGGTTCTATTTACTTGTCTTTTGATGGAGCTAGCAAATGGGGTCATAATGTCGCCAATTGCATGAAAGGAGCCATGGAAGGGGGTCAATGGGTACTATTGACCCAAATCCTTATTTATCGAGACAAGGTTAATGATGGCGCATATCTGGCAGTTGAAACAAATTATCCTCCAGGTACTTGGTGTAATCCTGGAGATCCTTATCTTAGTTATCAAGCTCCTTGGGGCAATCTTATTCCTGCGTATACAGGAATGATGAAATGTATCTCTTATGGATTATTTTCAAGAGGCTTTCGTGAAGAAGTTGTACCAGGATATAGCTTCACGGGAGATGCAATCCAAGGAGGCGGAATTTATTCTGCTGGTCCTCTTAAAGGCGAAAGATGGTCTCTTTCAACTTTTGAAATAAGTGGACAAGGTTTGGGAGCAAGTGCTGTAAGAGATGGCCTGAATCATGGTTATGCAATGTGGAATCCCGAAGCAGATTTAGGAGATGTTGAAACTTGGGATTTATTTCAAGGTGGTGTTGTTTATCTAGCAAGAAGAATAAAACCTAATACACCTGGCCACGGCAAGTTTCGAGGTGGGGCAAATTATGCAGGAGTTGCATTCATCGCAAACTCGAAGCAAATTGACTTTTTCGGCGCTCGAGAAGGGATGGTTTTTCATGGGTGCGGTGGCATGCACGGAGGATACCCTCAAGCTACGGGGTATCGATTGTATGCAAAAAATACTAACTTAAAAGATATTTTTCAACAGCAAAAACCATATCCTATTAGCGACGATGATCCCAGTGATGGTGATTTTGAAAAGCTTATAGAAGGCGAGATAACTCGAAAACATAATGCATTGATTTATCCAATCATGCTAGATAACTATGATTTAATCTACTTTCCGATGGGTGGAGGTCCTGGATATGGTGATCCTCTAGAACGAGATCCAGAGAGTGTTAACCAAGATCTTAATGACGGATATTATACAGAAGATATAGTAAGCAATGTTTATGGAGTGGTTGCTCAATTCGATGATGAAAAGGAAGAGTGGAACATTGACCAAGAAGCAACAAAAAAACGTCGTGATGATATTCTCAATGAAAGAAAACAAAAATCTGTTCCATTTGAAGAATTCTGGAATCGGGAACGAAAGAAAATAACCGATGATGGTCTTAGCGAACAGGTAAAAACCATGTATTTTGAAAGCTTGAACTTATCTGAAAATTGGGCAAAGGAGTTTAGGGAATTTTGGGATTTTCCTGATGATTTCTTAAAGGAGGTGGACTAAATGACAGGCGAAGATAAAAAAACCTTGGAGAGGATGATAAATGGAGAACTTAAATGGGAAGAATTAAAACCAATTATTAGTGATAGAAAGGATCCGAGCAGATTTGAGAAAATTCTTGATATTTTACATGAGAAGACGTCATGGAATGAAAAGATTTTAATTCCCTTGCATGAACATCTATATGTAGTAGTTAAGGATGGTGAAAGAATTGTGAAATGCGATTGTGGTCACGAATTTGGAGATTACCGAAAAAATTGGAAATTAAAATGCAGAGTTCGAGTAAGAGATACATTTGAGACCCTAGAAGAATTATATCCAAAGTACATGAGCAGCCATCCCGATTGGATGGAATTAAGAGAATTCTTTTGCCCGGGTTGTTTCACACTTCTTGACACGGAATCGGTACCCCCAGGATATCATGTAGTATTTAATTTTTTGCCCGATATCGATGCTTTTTATGAAAAATGGTTAGGAAGAAAGGCACCTGATAAATAAAATCTTTCTAACTCTCTTTTTATTTTAATATGGGTTAATTTTATAAAGTTTTTAAGAAAAATAATAAAAAATATCAAATTAGAACTTATGATTTCGATTACTTATCAGACTATAAAGGATGTTGTGAAAAAATCGGATGGAATCCAGAAAACGGATATCCTCTGGAAGAAACACTGAGAAATCTAAACCTTGAATTTGTTATTAAAGATCTATACTAATATTTTTTATTTTTTTAATACATATTATAATTTTATAAAAGTGATTTTCATGAAGATTAAATATATCATAATGAATGAGGTTGATAATTGTGCCACTGCTTTAGTTGATATCAATAAAGATGAAGAATTTCACATTTCAGGAAATAATATTATAATAAATGAGAAAATTCCATTAGGTCATAAATTTGCGTTAATTGATATTAAAGCAGAAGAATTAGTTAAAAAATATAGTCAAACAATAGGGATCGCAACGGAAGACATTCAGAAAGGTGACTGGATTCATACGCATAATATAATGAGTCTATATCTCAAAGAGGTGTTAAATTTATGAACGAAGAATTCATGGGATATGGAAGACCAAGGGGTAAAGTAGGAATAAGAAACAAAATAGCCATTATTCCTTCCGTCATATGTGTAAATCACGTGGCTGAACAAATAGCTAATAAATTAGATGATGCTGTAGCCATTACTCATCCATTAGGCTGTGGTCAATTTGGTCCAGATTATAGTAATACATTTCGTACGTTAGTCGGATTAGGAAGTAATCCAAACATATATGGCGTTGTTGTTGTAGGTTTAGGATGTGAGAATTTAAAAAGCAAGGTTTTAGCAAAAAATATAAAGCGAACAAAAAAACCAGTTGAATTTTTTGACGTACAAGATATAAAAGGGGGATCAACTGCAGCAATTGAGCACGGATTAAAGATTGGTAAGCAGATGAGAGAAGAAGCAAGTGAATTAAAAAAAGAACCTTTTGATTTATCTAATTTAGTTTTAGGTTTAGAATGTGGAGGTTCTGATTCAATATCGGGAATTTCAGCTAATCCTGCTGTTGGGATAGTATCTGATAGAGTTGTTGAATTAGGAGGGACTTCTATCTTACCGGAATTTACCGAATGGATAGGAACAGAACACCTCCTTATTAAAAGGGCTGTAAATGAAAATGTTGCGCAAAAAATTCATAATACAATCACGGGATTTATAGAAAATCTAAAAGGTCTTGGGATTGATTTCTTAGGAGTGCAACCAACTCCGGGAAATATTGAAGGCGGTCTTTCAACTATAGAGGAAAAATCGTTAGGAAACATTGCGAAATCTGGAAAATCACCAATCCAAGGAATTCTCGACTATTCCGAACCACCTAAAACAAAAGGACTTTGGTTAATGTTAGAACCCGGGCTTGATATTGAATCAATGACGGGATTAGCAGCAGCCGGTGCGCAAATTATTCTTATGACAACAGGAAGAGGGAGCCCATGTGGAAACCCTGTTGCCCCAGTAATAAAATTATGTGGTAATCCAAAAACATGTGATTGGATGGCTGAAAACATTGATGTCGATGCTAGCCCAATTATTAAAGGTGAAAAAACCATGGGAGAACTTGCAGAAGTTCTTTGGCTAAAAATGAAAAAAACATTAAACGGGGAACAAACTCAAGCTGAAAAATTAGGATTTAATGATATAGCAATATGGAGAAACACGGCATCTCCATTTCAATACATCCATTGTAAATAAATGATTTTTAGTTTAGATAAATGGATTTTTTTCCCTAAATATTTTATCTTTATATTCTTTTAACGAAGGGGGACAAAGATCTTTCTCAGTAGCTTCTTTTTTAAGATTTTTCATAATTTCTGCTAGATCAACTCCTACAGGACACCAATTCTTACAATTTTCGCAACCGGTACATAAAAATAAACCATCTTTAACAGCAGCTTCGATTCCATTATGAATATAATCTCGAATAATATTTACTGCTCCAATACCATATTTTGAAGCATATATATTACCGAATGCTCGAGAAGCTGTGCAAACATAATCACAACTTTTACATGCGATACATTTTAAAAGATCTTTATAAAATAGATTCTCTTTTGCCGCTTTAATTCTCCAATCATCTACAAGTATTACAACTACTTCTTTCGCACCATACATACCAAATACGCGTTTTCCTTGAATATCGGAAGTATTTGATGCTGCGGATATAAAACTAATGTAAGCTCCATCTACACTATTTATTCTCTCATGTATTTTAGCTACAATTAGAGCATCAAAAACAGTTGGAACGATTTTTTGTATTCCTACTACAACGATGTGTTTCTCAGTGGCCCTAGTTAAGAGACTAATATTACCTTCATTCTCAATTAGAACGATAGAACCATCATTTGCAGCAATTGCGTTAGCTGATGTAAGAGAAACCTTAACATCATTAAGTAATTCTGGACGGTAATTCTTCCGATAATAGGCTACTATTGCTTCTGCTTTTGCCTCTACATCTATTCCATGTTTTTCCTTCATTTTTGCGACGATTTCATTTTCAGTAAATTGAACTCCAGGAGCTAAGGTGAAACTTGGATATTTATAATCAAATAGTTGACATAGAACGTCGCCTAAATCCGTTTCTTTAATTTCTATATTATTTTTCTTTAAAACATCAATTATCCCTATATCCTTTGATTCCAATGATTTTGATTTGTATAAAACTTTATTATCTCCTAACTCTTCCATAAAGATGTTTTGGGCTTCTTCGTTTGTCTTTGCGTAATAAACCTTAAATTTATTAGTCTTACGCATCACATCTATGCATTTTTTTACATGTTCCTCAATGTTTTCAATGAAATCTTCACGTATTTCAGTGAGATGTTCTTTGTGTTCTTCAACAAATTCTCTACTAGTATCTTCGTAAAGATATCGTAAATCGAAGGATCGATATTTACCTAAGCTTGCTAGTTTCCAAATATCTCCAAACTTATTGTAGACAGAATCTTTATCGTTTAATTGTTCGATTTTTTCTTTTACTTCCTCATACAACTCTTTCCCTTTCTCACTCATGTTAGCGGATCCTCTTGATTCATTACTTTGATTATAAAATCCTCAAACTTAATTACAGGTTTCCTTATATTATTTTCTTTTCGAATTCTTTGTAATGCGGTATAACAAAATGGACAAGCTGTCAATAAAGCTTTTCCTTTCCTCATTTGATCGAAAATCGATTTAGCGTTAAAATCGCTATTTTCTTTAAAAGTGGCATAGACTCCTCCGCCAGCCCCACAACAAATCGAATTTTTTTTTGTATTTTCCATTTCAAATATTTCTAAATTATCAATTGAGTTGATGATTGTTCTTGGTTCTTCGATGATTGGTGTAATCGCATTTCGTAGATGACAAGCATCATGATAATTGACAACTAATTTTTTTCCTGAATACTTTAAATTCAACTTCTTTAAATTTTCAGGTGTAGCCATGAATTGTAAAAGGTGTTTAACTTCGACGTTGAAACCAGAGCCTAAATATTGCTTATAGTAGCGAGTTAGATAATTATAACATCCAGCACAAATTGTTACGATTTCGGAAACATCATTTGATTTGAACCAGCTATTTACAAATTCCACGTGAGTTTTTAATTCATTATCATTACCAATATGATATGATAAGGCACCACAACAAGGTACATCTTCAAGAATTTCATAAGTTGAATCCAAGAAATTAATGATTTTTATCGCATTTTTACAAGTATCTTGATATCTAGTTTTTGATAAACAACCTAAATAAATTAACTTAGTCAATCTAATATCCCATCCCAACTATTATTTATGATAGATTTTTGAAATTAAAATATTCACTATTATATTACATTTTCTATAGGCGCTAATTTAATTTAAAAATACTTAATAATGAATAAATTGAAGTTTATAATTATTAGAATATTTAATTCATTAATTTTTATCATCATTAGAGTTGATAAACAATTCCAAAATTAGTCGACAATAAAGAAAAAAAATTCTCATTATTTCTTAACAAAAATAGATGTGGTGGAGATCAGTGCTATAATTGTATCGCTGTTTGTCCAACTGGAATTTTAGAACCGGGAGATGAGCTTAACATGAGGGTGGCATATTTACCTCGAGTTAAAGCAGGAAAAGAATCTTACTGTACGGGATGTCGCCGTTGTGAATATGCTTGTCCAGAATGGTGTATCTATGTATTAGATGGTGAGGAAGAACCATCGAATGAAAAAGCAAAAACTTGATTTGGTGAAATAAATGATAAGTGAAAATAGAAAACGATTTTTAGAACCCGGAAGGCATCTGATGATGGGCAATGTAGCGATGTCAGAAGGTGCTCTATCAGCAGGATTAACTTATTTTGGAGGATATCCTATAACTCCGAGTACAGAAGTAATTGAACATTTAGCTAAAAGACTTCCTGAAGTAGGAGGTGTCTGCATGCAAATGGAGGATGAACTAGCGTCTATAAATTCTGTAATCGGTGCTTCATTAGTAGGAGCGAAAGCCATGACGGCCACGTCAGGACCAGGTTTATCATTAATGGTAGAAACGATTTCAATGGCGGCTAATTTAGAAATACCATTCGTGTTTTGCGATGTTCAACGAAACGGTCCCGGAACCGGATTTGTTACAGAACCACACCATAATGATTTAGGATTAGTTAGATTTTCAGGAAATGGTGAGTTTCAAGTTATTGCTTTGGCTCCAATGACATGTCAAGAATTATTTGATATGACCATCATTGCTTTCAATTTTGCTGAGACTTATAGATGCCCTGTTTTCATTCTTTCTGATGCATACCTTGGACATCTTCACGAAATTGTTAGAATTCCTCCTAAGGAAGAAATCTTGGAAAGAGTGATTAAAAGAGAATTACCTGCACCAGAAGATTATGTGAAAAAATTTACATATATTGATGATATAAGTGGAGAAATTGTCATACCAAAACCCCCTCAGATGGGAACTGATTATTGTCCGGGTTTATTTCTACATCAACCACATAATTATGAAGGGTTACCAACCCCAAAACCAATGCAGTTCATTAAATCAATAATGGATAAAATAAATAAAAATAAAGATAAAATCTGTCTCACGGATAAATATAAATTAGAAGATGCTGAAATCATTATTATAGCTTATGGATTACCTGTTCGGGCAAGCTATAGAGCAGTAGACATCGCAAGAAAGGAAGGAATAAAAGTTGGAATTTTTAGATTGATAACAGTTTGGCCGTTTCCAGATGAACAAGTAAAAGATGTAGTTAAAGATGTTAAAGCGATAATTGTTCCCGAGCTAAATTATACTGGAGTTATGGCAGAACAAGTAGAGAGAGTTACAAAAATTGATATACCAGTAATTAAGATTCCTAATGTATGTGATTTTCACCATCCAGATGATATTCTTAAAGTAATAAGGGAGGTGGCTAAATAATGTCAGAAATTGGCCGGATGCTTAAAAATGAGAAACCTGAACATCCATATGTCCCTTTTTCTTATGCTGGTAGCTTATTTAATAATTTTGCGACTCGCTTCTGCAGCGGTTGTGGTTACGGAATCATTGCTCAACTATTCACCAGAATTTTTGAAGATGACAATTTAGATCCTAAACTTTTTCCAACCGTAATAGGAATTGGATGTTATAGTCAAATGCTCCTATTAATTCATTTTAAATCACAGAAAATTTTAGCACTTCATGGAAGAGCTCCTGCTGTAGCTACAGGAATTAAGATGGCAAATCCTAAGATGAAACCCATAATCTTTTCAGGAGATGGCGATTCTTTAGGAATAGGAGGCAATCATTTTATCCATCTTTGTAGGAGAAATTTAAATTGCGTGCTTCTTATCTTTAATAATAGTATTTATGCCATGACTGGAGGTCAAGGTGCCCCCACTACGCTCTATGGCGCTCAAAGCACTACAACCCCTTATAAAATGTTTGAAAACAGGAGTGATAGTGTTAAATTAGCCATAGCAGCAGGAGCTACATACGTGGCGAGAACTACAGTTGCTCATCCTAGAACTTATATGAAATACTTTAGAAAAGCATTAGAACATAAGGGAACCTCAGTAATAGAAATCATTACTCCTTGTATCACATACTTTGGAAGAAAGAACTTAGATAGCTTAGGAGCAGAGTATACGGGAGTTAAAGGAGAGAAAATGGATCAAGGATTCAAGATGTTTGATTGGATTAAGAGAAACACTGTAAGAATAAATCAAGCAAAATTCATGAGTGAAGAAGAATTATTCAATAAATACATCATTGGGGAGTTCCATTATGATCCTAATCAACCAGAATACTCGGAAGAGTATGCAAAAATTCAGAAAATAGCAATGGGGGATAAATAGGGATGGTAAGATATGAAATTAGAATAAGTGGCTACGGTGGCCAAGGAGTCATTACCTTGAGCAAAATGATTATCACTGCCAGTTCTTTATATGAAAATCTAGCGGCAACCCAAACCGAAGCTTATTCAGCGGCCGCACGGGGAGGTAAATGTTGGGCTGAAGTAGTTGTTGAGCTAGATAGAAAAATAGAACTCATAGATTACCCTAAAGCATTACAACCTTATGATTTTTTAATAGTCTTATCTGAAGAATCTGCGAGTGATGTCAAACCAGATTTCGTGAAAGATGGCAAGACAGGTTTTTTGATTTGGGATACATCAACAATTAGCAAAATTAGGGCAGCTAAAAGAATAAAAAAAACTTTAGGCATACCCATTCAGAAATTAGCTGTCGAAAAATTCAATAATATAGTATTTGGCAATACCATTTTATTTGGTATCTTTACTGTATTATCTGGAATCTTCTCAGAAGAATCGGCAATCGAAACTATCAAATCTTTTGTCCCAGCTTCGACCATAGACATAAATTTAGAAGCATTTGAATTAGGAAAGCAAGAAGGATTGGAGTTCTTAAAAAAGCTTCAAGAGGAGAATGATTAATATGTTCGTTCAAAAAGTAAAAAAAGGTTGGCAAGAGCTACATGATGAGATCATTCTAACGGGAAAGTGCGTATACTGTGGAGCCTGTGGTGCCTTTTGTTCAAATATAAAATTTGATTTGGAAAAGGAAATTCCCATAGAAGATGGTTCTTGTGAGGATTCTAATACTTGCCGTGACGGTTTTGGTTTATGTTATAATTTATGCCCTAAGACTGAAACTAACAAATTCCCTATCTCCTTATTAGATAAATGGGTTTTTGGTCAAAAATCTGAAAGAATATTGGGTCATTATATCGAGATTGTTTCAGTGAAGTTAAGTGATAAAATGGGAGAGAAATTTCCTTCAAATGTGGGTCCATTAACAGGTATACTATGGGCAGCGATGGATAATGGTTTAATTGATGCTGCAATCATTTCAGAAAATGATGAACGCTTTCAACCGCATCCAACAATAGCTAAAAGTCAAGAGGAGCTTTTTAAGGGTGCAGGATATAAACCTCAACAGAATCCAACGATTTCAGTTGTTGGAGATGCGATCAATAAAAATTTTGTAGATATTGCTGTTGTTGGTACGCCTTGTCAGATTCAAGCTTTAAGAAAACTCCAAAATCACCCTATATTTGATTTTGAAGCGTTCGATTTAGTTTCATTAGCAATTGGTACATTTTGTACTGGAACTTTCTATAATAAAGCCTTAACTGATATATATGAAGAGAATGGGCTTCAAAAGGAAGAAATCCAAAGAATAGAAACAGACCATGATAATTTCAAATTGAAGGTAAAAGCCAATTCAAAAACCATAGAAATTCCATTAAATATTCTCTATGATAGGGCTATAAGAAAAGCTTGTTTTTCTTGTTCTGATTATACCGCTTCATTTGCAGACATCTCTATTGGAAATTTTGGAAGCGAAGAGGGTTGGGATACTTTCATAATAAGAACAGAGAAAGGTAAGCAAGTATATGATTTAGCGGTTGATCAAGGAGTTCTAGAGTCAAAATCCATAGATAAGGATAACGAGGAACTAATTTTAGACATTACTCGAGCCAAAACAGATTTAGTAAGGATTGAATCTATTAAAACACACTCACCAAGGATTAAGAGCTTTTGGGTAAGGAACCAAAGAATTACTCAAGCATACAAGCCAGGAATGTTTGTGATCCTTTGGCTTCCTGATATTGATTTCATGCCAATGTCTATTTCAAAAGTTGAGGGAAACCAAATTGAAATAACGATTGAAAACGTGGGAGAAGGAACATCCGCAATGTTCAATTTAGCAGAAGGAGATTATATAGGTATCAGAGGTCCATTCGGAAACGCATTCAATTATGAAGATGCAAAAAATATCCTAATCGTTGGGGGAGGCATGGGCATTGCTGCTCTAACTTCAATAATTGAACCATTGAAAAAGAATCAAAAGAATGTATATGTAGCGATTGGAGCAAAGGATGATACATCATTAATTTTCGCAGATAGGCTTATAGAATTAATCCCTAACACGCTTTGTACAACAGATGACGGTTCTGTTGGAAAAAAATGTTATGTAACTGATACAATTGAAGATATCATTAAAGAAAAGGAAATTGATCTCCTCATTACATGCGGACCCGAAGTAATGATGAAAAAAGTGTTGGATATTGCAGAATCACATGATATTTCTATTCAAGCAAGTTTAGAAAGAAAAATGAAGTGTGGAGTTGGATTATGTGGATCTTGTTGTGTAGGAGAGGAGAATAATATCACAGTTTGTAAAGAAGGTCCCGTTTTTGACTCAGAAAAATTGAAGACATTTTCACAATTCGGAAATTACATTAAAAAATAACTCTTCTTTTTTATAAGTATATTGGAATGCATGCTATGATTATGTTTTATCTAGAGAGGTTTAAATGTCTAATTATAATTTGAGGAAAGGGTTAATTTTTGGAACAATAGTAATCTTTCTTATTGGACTGCAACCAGTTATTGCTAATAGTAGACCTTCAACTATTGATCCTATCATCTTTGCAGCATTTTCTGCGCTTATCGGAGCTATTTTGTTTTGCCCAATATATTTTTTAGAAAGAAAAAAGTTAAAACGAGAATCTAATTTAGATGATGCTAAAAAAAATGGTAACTTACTAAATGGATGGAAGCAAAAAAAGAATATTTTGATTTTTATTCTCATAGGAATCACTTTCAGCATAGTTCCAGTAATGCTTTTTATAGGATTTCAACTTACTGGAGCAATTAATAGTTCTTTAGCCTTAAAAAGCGAGATCGTAGTTGCGCTATTTTTTGGATTTATCCTATTAAAAGAAAAAATATCAATTTTGCAAGTTCTATTTTGCGGTTTATTATTTTTTGGATTATTCTTAGGGATCTCTGAGGGTTTCCAACATTTAGTAAAATTTGATAGCGGTGTTTTGATTATTATTTCCAGCGTTGTGCTTTTTACTTTTGTTCACACGATTACAAAAGCAGGTTTTGACCGAGGTGAAATGTTTCCTTCTCAAGTGGTTTTTATTAGGAACTTATTAAGTAGTTGTATTTTAATTATTTTTTACGCCATTATTTTTCCAATTGATAATTTCTTAATCGTCATTACAGATAACAATTTTTACTTCTTTTTGATTATGGGAATTGATTATGGGCTTGCTTTATATGCTTGGTATAAAACCCTAACATTTATTGAAATTGGAAAGGCAAGTATTGTCATCTCATTCACTCCAATTATTTCGTCATTTTTTTCCTTCATTTTATTAGGAGAAACTTTCACGATATTCCATTTAATTGGAATGGTTATTGTAATTTTCTCAATTTTCATGATTGTACGAAAGAAAAAGGATATTGATTAAATTCTAAAAATATTTAACTTTTGGATTACTTTATTGCACATCTTGAACCAAGAATATAAACGTGGCTTAATTTATGGCATTTTGGGCAATATATTTGTTGGTTTTCAACCCATTATTGCAAATTCTCGCCCGTCCTCATTGGACCCTCATATTTTTGCGGCAATGACATGCTTGGTAGAAATGATAATATTTCTCCCATTGGTACTAATGGAAATCTGCAAACCATTTAATAAGACTCATAATGAAAATACAAATCGAGAGAAGTTAAATAAAGCTCTTAACAATTGGAAAAAGAACATTTGGTTATTAATCTTTATTGGTTTGATATTCGGTCTTAATCAACTTTTATTTTTCATTGGATATAACTTAGCAGGCGCAATTAACGGATCTTTAACCCAAAAAACGACGGTATTCTTTGGACTCATCTTTGGTTTTTTAATTTTAAAAGAAAAAATTAGTCGTAAACAAATTATTTTCTCAATCACACTATTTTTAGGTCTTATTATCGCAATAACTCAAGGCTCGTTTTTTTCATTTGACTCGAATACAATCTCAGGAGTACTCATATTATTATTAATAACTTGTTTATGGATGTTTGGTCATACTGTTACTAAGCCAATCTTTATTAGAGAAGAAGCTACACCGACTCAAATGGTTTTCTTGAGAAATCTATTAAGTGGCAGCATATTAATTTTCACATATTTCTTATTCTTTCCTATAAGTAATTTAAGTTTATTGTTAGTGCCCATAAATCAAATATATTATGTTAGCATGGGCTTGGTTTATGGGATTGGCCTCTTTTGTTGGTACAAGACACTTTCCTATTTAGATGTTTCAAAAGCTACAATGTTATTTTCTCCTACACCAATAATAACGGCGATATTTGCTACGCTCTTACTAGGTGAAAGTTTTACTTTTTTCCATTTAGTTGGGACTATAATCGTAGTGATTTCACTTATCATAATTATAAATCATAAAGAATAATAGAGAATTGTGTTCTATTTTGATAATAAAATAATATAAATATATATATTCATGAGATTTGTTAAAATTGATAAAATCTAATTTTTCTTTAATACATAACTCATGTAATAACATTTAAATATATACTATCAAATATTTTAATATACTAATATATAATTAAATATATGAAAAATATTAATTTTCTTTAAAATAGATATTTGTGATAATAATGATAAATAATGTAATGATATCAGTAAAGAATTTAAAAAAATTCTTTGGTGATGTTAAAGCTGTAAATAACATTTCCTTCAACGTAAATAAAGGCGAAATTTTTGGGCTCTTAGGACCTAATGGAGCAGGTAAAACTACAACCATTAAGCTTCTTTTGGGACTTCTCGAATCGGATGAAGGGGAATTAGAAGTGCTTGGGATGGATCCTGAAAAGGATGAGCTTCAAATTAAAAGTCGTATAGGTTATGTATCTGAAGAACCACTTATTTTTAAGTCTCTAACTCCTAAGGATTTATTCAATTTTGTAGCATCCATAAGAGGGATGGACTCTGAGGAGACAACTGAGAAGGCTCAGCAATATTTGGAGAGTTTAGGGGCATTAGATTATTATAATCAACTTATAGCTACCTTATCTCATGGAAACAAACAAAAAATTCAGATAATTGCTGCAATATTACACGAACCTGACATACTCATTTTAGACGAACCATTGGCAGGACTAGATGCTAAATCAGTGAAAGTCATGAAAGAAATTTTAGATATGCATCTAGAAAAAGGAGGATCAGTCCTATTTTCTACACATATAATGGAAATAGCTGAGGAGTTATGTGATAGAATCGGTATCATTAATAAGGGAAAAATGGTCGGAATAGGAACTATTGATGAGCTAAGAGCTCAATCCGACAAAATGGGTGCCAGATTAGAAGATGTCTTTTTACGATTAACAGAACAAGACGTTTCAGTGAAAGAAATCGTGAAAAAATTACGGAAGTCATTCAATAATAAAAACTGAAGTGATTAAATGACAGAAAAAAAGATAAGTTTATATAAATTAGCGAAATATACGAATCTTGAGATTGTAATGGAAGCTCAAATTCAGTCTAGTGGAGCTAATCAATCCAAATTGATGGAAAAATACAAGAAAAATAAAAAATCAATAAAAAATCAAGCTATTGGATTAAAAGTGGCATATGGATTTCTCTTAACAACTATTACACTTTTACCAATAATTAGCTATTTAACGCTGATCGAATTTTTTGGAGGCTATAGCCCTAATGCAAACGCTGGGCTTTTCGCGGGTAGTTTAATATTATCTGTTTTTTTTGCCATGCAGATAGGATATATTTTAATCTTAGGAATGATGAGTGTTTCAGCTTTAATGACAGGCGAGGCATTCCGTTGGTTTGAAACCTTACCGCTTTCTAAAGACCGTTTGAATAAATTAGGATTTCTAACTGTTTTTCGCACTGTCGATGTTGGTTTGATTCTCCTAACATTTGCATTTCCTATTATAATGGTGATATTAACCCATAGTATTCTATTATTCTTTGTAAGCCTATTAGTATCAATAATTAATGTTGTATTTGCATTCAGTATTTTAGTGATTGTATCTCAAAAACTTAGTCGAGTATTTCGAATCCAAGAAATTAATACTAAAAGAGCCACTACAATACGACTTATTACAATGATAGGATATTTTATTCTTGTATTTAGCATGTCAATAATTCTAAATATGGCAATATCATCAGTTGATACATTTTACGCAATGGCAAATTCAATGGATAATACAGAAACACTTAACATCATATTTTCTTTGATTCCTTTTCCATTTTCGCCTAGTTTTTTAATAACCATGTGTATAGAACCTACTAGATTTTCAATTCTTCAATGGGTAATCACTTTAATTGGATTATTTCTCTATGCAACCATATCTTGGTTTTTATATCGCCGAGCAGTCAAAGC
>DAOUVJ010000149.1 GCA_030667705.1 Promethearchaeota archaeon
ACTTGCAGCTTCTTTTACCAAGAGAACTTGATGATCTGAATTATAAGCTCTGCCAAATATGATATTTTTTAGAACTTCATTATGATCAAGGGCTAATCCTTCAGCCATTTGAATGATTCGTTCTGGTCTAAAAGTGCCTTCCGTGTCAATATATAATGCTCTTCCTTCTAAACCACCTTGATCTCGTGGTAATTGCACATTTACGCATAATTGGTGAGCAATTTGAGTTTTTCCAGTTCTAAATTCTCCAAAAAACTCGGTTACACATCCCGTTTCAAGACCTCCTCCAAGCAGATCATCTAACTCTTGACTTCCAGTTGAAATACGAGCAATATTTTTTCTAAGTTCCCATACATCTTCAGCTGACTTAAATCCGATATTTAGCTTTTGCATGCTAGATTTAACTAATTTTGCTGTGGTTTTATCTCCTAGTCCTGAAGCTTCTTGGATAATGGAAGGAGGTGTATATGCAATGGATTCAAGACTAGCAAATCCTGCTTTAATAAGTTTTTTAAGTGTAGCTTCTCCAACACCAGGTAATTTTTTAACAGCATCAACGCCTTCTAGTTGGTCTCCATCATCTATTACCAGTTCTACTTCATCATCGTTATCGTTATCGTCATTTACTTCTTCGTCCATTTCTTCTAATTTCTGAAAAGCTTCTTCTAATTCTGCTTCGTCATCATAATCTGGATCTTTGATCTCATCTACTTCTGGTTCTTTTTTCTTTTCTTCTTCCTCTTTTTCAAATCGAGCAAACTCAGCGTGTTCCTTATAAATTTTACCCTTTGTATGATTTCGCTTGCATTCGGTACAATAATACGGTTTCCCCATTTCAATATTGCTTACTTCTTCCATTTCACTTGCTTTAGCCATAATTAATCACAATTGCTTAAATTTTAGTGTATTTTATATACTCTAAAGAAAAAATAGAATTCCAGCTATTTTAAATGAAATAGACTTCAAATTTTTCAATTTTTAGAAGTTATTAACATAGTAATAAGAAGTATAAAAAATTTAGAACATATTTTTAATCGCGTTTGAAGTTTTACGCATCTCTATGAAACACGTATCCATTCTTGTGTCCAAATCCAAACATAATGCTAAAATCAAGTCATCTCCAGCTTCCATCACTGTGAAGTTCCCATCTTCACCTTGTAGTATGCAAATATCTAGTAATCCTGATTTTAATTCTATCAAGACACGCTCAGCGACAGACAAAATTGTAGCTGTCATTGCCGCCAAATTCAAATCAGAGATTCCTTCTTCTAATATGGAATGAACAATTAATCCTTCTTTAGATACAATTGCTGCTGATCTCACTCCATCAACATTATCAAATAAGTTATGAAGGAGGAGTAATAATTGTTCGTCTGACATTTAAAGCAACCCTTTACAAAATTGTTTCATAAATTTTCCTATTATGAATTTAGTAAAGTTGCTATATATTAAATTTGTTTTCATAAATTATATTATCATGAGAGGAGGAAAGAATTATAAGTCAAATTAAAATTTAGAATACTATAATCTAATAATTAATTATTTGGTAATGAAAATTATATGAATCTTAAAATTGAATATTATCCAAAACTTTCTGATAAATTTCTTTTAAATTATCTCTCTATAATTAAATCCAATAAGAAAAATTGGGGGGACCCTTTCTTTATTGATACTAAATCTTATCTAGATTTTGATTTAATAGATGAAAAACTCTCACTTTTCGATTTAGACCAAATTAAGAATGTAATAGTTATAGGAACAGGAGGGTCAATTCAAACATTACTGGCATTATCTCATCTTTCTCATAAACAAATTTATCCAATTACTAGTTCACGTTCATCTGAGCTGAATAAATGCTTAGAACTCACGAATTCATCAGATTCTCTTGTAATCCCAATTTCTCGAGGAGGAGAAACTTTAGATGTTAATTCTACAATCGGAATTTTTGTTAAAAAAGGATATCCTTTTATTGGATTATCATCCAAAGGTAAAATGTTATCAATTTTAGAGGATATGGGAGCTCCGATCCTCGATGTTCCAGATATCCCAGGTAGATTTGCAGCGTCAATTTCTAATGTTGGAATTGTTCCCGCACTGATTTCTGGCATAAATGTGGATATGTTTATAAAAGGATTAGATCAAGGATATTCATTGTACATGAAGGAGTCTATTAATCCCGCTATAGAATTTGCAGCATTTCTTTATAGTTTATATGAAAAAGGAGTTAATAATTTATTTTCAATGCCATACACCAAAAATATTGAAGGGGCAATTGGACTTTTTGTTCAAGAGATTTCTGAAAGTACGGGAAAGAACAATAAAGGTTTAATGGGTACATATCAGAGTGCGCCTCTCTGCCAACATTCAGTATTAGAATTTTTACTAGGTGGAAAAAGCAATAAAGTTACACCAATATTATGGATAATAGAAAAAGTGAAGTCTGATATCATCTTGGATTCTACTATAAATTATATTAATGGCAAATCTGCTCAAACTATTGTAAATTATCAAGCTGCTGCGACTTTTCAAGCTTTAATTGAACAAGGGCTTCCATCAGCAATGATCTCATTAAATGAAGATGATGAATTAAATCTTGGGTACTTAATTGCATTCATTCAAGCCACAGTATATCATTTATGCCTCTTATTAAATGTAAACTGGGCTGATAACCCAAAAGTAGTTATTGGAAAGAAAATTTGTAATGAAGCTCTCATGAATCAGAAACAATTTGAATATTTACAAAGGGAAAGGGAAAAGATTGCTAGGGAGCGTTTCACAAGCTTTTATTAGCCAATAAATGCATCATATAATACATTTATAGCCTTTTTACAATTTTCTCTTTCAATAATAGCCGTGAAATTTAATTCAGAAGATCCTTGAGCAATTGCTCTCACGTTGACATCATTATTCCCCAATGTAGTGAAAATTTTGCCTGCAATTCCAGGAGTATACATCATACCAGCTCCAATTACAGCAATTAGGGATACATTATTATCTATCTTTATACTAAACCATTGTTTTCCAAAATATATACTCTCTCTAAGTAGAGAACTAACTTTCATGGAATCTTCCATGTGTATTACAAATGTAATGTTGTTTTCAGAAGAGCTCTGTGAAATAAATTTGATGGTGATATTATTTTCATCTAATAAAGAGAATAATTTTGAGGCCGTTTTAGGTAAAGATATCATTGTTCCACTTTTAATCGTTACCATGGATAATCGATAAATATAAGTGATTGCTCTTATTCCTGTTACATCTTTGGTAAATTCTTGGGTTATCGTCGTGAATTCATCGGTATAGGGATCATAAAAACTTCTGATTTCTGAAGGGAAATTTCCCTTTTCACTTACATCTAAACAGAGAGGGTGCAATACTTTTGTACCAAAAAATGCTAGTTCCTTTGCCTCGATATATGAAATTTTTCTTAATAGAACAGCTTTATTACACATTTTAGGATCCACATCTAAAAAACCTTTCACATCTTTCCAATAAACGACTTTACAACGATAAAATGATCGTAAAGAATAAGCAACTAATGCTGCTGTTAAATCAGTTCCGCCTCTTCCTAATGTTGTTATCTTTTTATCTTTCGTAGAACCATAGTATCCAGGAATACATGCAATTTCACAGGAACTTGAATTTAAAAGAGGTTTAATTCTTTCATTCACCAATTCTTCTGTATCATCCAAAAGAGGAAATGCATTACCAAAATTATCATCAGTTTGGATAATTTCATCTGAGGAAATGAATTCCGATTTGAATCCTAAACTATTAAGATATGTACACAAAAGGAACGTGCTCAATTTTTCACCATAAGAAACGATAAGATCCTGTAAATTTTTACTCGGGTGAATCAAGTTAATCACGCGACCTAAATTATTTAGATCCCTCACATTTTGCTTAAGGAATTCCATGTTATTTTCATGATATTCAGAATTTTCAGGAAGTATTTCGTTAATTATTTTTGAATGCCTTTCATGAATTTGATCTAAAATCAAATCACCATTTATATCAAGATCATTTGACTTTTTATAAAATTCCATGAGTTGGTCAGTAATACCATTTATTGCTGAAGTGACAATAATTAGTTTTGACTTTTTCAAATATTTCTTGATTATTGAAACTGTATGCTTAAAGGATTCTTCATCTTTCAGACAAGAACCTCCAAATTTCATTACTACAAGAGATTTTAATTGGTTATTCAATTTTATCGCTATTTAATTTGAGTTAGACTTCTTCTCGTGGTTTTCTATTAGAAGATATAAAATTAAGTTAACTTATCAACATTATGGATCATTTTATTTTATGATCAATCCTTTTATTTGAATCTTTTTTATGATATATTATGAGCTTAATGAATTCCTTAATAGCAGCACATCTTAAAATAAAACAATATAAAATACAGTTTCTTTTACTCTTCTTAGTTTGGTTGATGGGTTTTACTTTCTTTGCTCTCACTGAACCATTTCAAAATCTTTGGGATTTATTTTTAATCTCACTAACGGTACGGAGCCCACAAAATGGCGGAGATTTTGTTAATTTTTTTGGTTTAATATGGCCAATCCTCTTAGAGGTAATAGTATTTGGATTTTTTGTGGGAGAATTATTAGAAAAATATAATCCTGTAGTTACCAGTAGAATTCTCGCTAAATATAAGCATAATCACACGGTTGTCATTGGTTATGATCATCTTGCAAAAAGGGTTATTGAATATTGTATTGAAAATAAAAAAAATTTCTCTGCAATGGAAGATAATGAAGAATTAGTTGAAGATCTAATAAATAATGGATATCCAGTTATAATAGGAGATCCAACTGATGCGACTAACCTTGAAAATGCTAATTTTGAAGATGCAAAAGAGGTGTTTATCTGCGTTGATGATGTTAGAATCTCAATTATATGTACTGAGAAAATACGCAAAATGAACAAAGATTGCCCGATTTATGTGCGAGTCTTTGAAGATCATGTTCAAGAGTATCTTAAACAAGATGAACTCAACGCATATCCATTTTCTACTTCAAAATGGGCAATGGATTTAATTCACGATTGGTGTGAAGGCAAAGAAGGAAAAGCAATAGTTATTGGAAGAGATAGACTAACTCATCGGATTGCACATCATATTTCAGCAGATTTTAATCGTGATACTTACCTTTTTGATGATGTACATGATGGAATAGAATTCGTACAATCAGATAAATTACATATAATAAATGAAATTGCATACTTTCTCAGTGATATACGCCCTCACGTGAATTTAGATGAAGTCACCCAAGTTTTTATTTGTTGGAAATTAGAGTCGGAATTTGATGAGGCACTTTACATTGCATCCAAGATTAATTTAAGATACCCCCATATTGAAATATATGTTAGAATAGTCGATGAAGAAATAATAGATTTAGTTAAGAGATATAACGCAAAAACATTTTCAACTTCTCAGAATGCGCTAGAGTTGCTACAACAGATAGTCACTCCAGATTCAGCAATTTATCCTGAAAATGGAATCAAATTATAATTTTTTTCTATTATTATATTTGTTAGGATTTTATCTAAAAACAGAAAATTAGGAGGAAATAACGGGAATTATGGCATTATTAGGACAATTAGAGACGCATTTTAAACAACTTTCACATGAGTCCATACTTTCTTTATTAAATATTATAATGGTTTTCCCTGTTTCTGGGTCAATTTTAAACTCAAATAAATTTTGAAAACAAAATCCGGGCTCCAAACATTTCTTACAAACAGTACATTTATCATTATCAATTTTAAAATTAGTTAGTTTACCCTCTTCAATTGAGATTACTTCGATAGCATTATGTTCACAAACATCGACACATTTAAGGCATCCTTCGCATTTATTGTAATCGACAAATCTTAACGAATCTCTAAAAAATATAGCTTTCGGATGACAAGAATAGGAACATTTTTGACATCGAACACACAAGTTAGGATTAATATTAATTGGAAATAATTTTTCCATGATAAAATACAATTCTTTATCTCTTATTTATTTTGTTCCAACTAAGTTATGGTTTGGGATTCATAACTCTCCCAATAAACAATATAGCTCTTGTGTAAGAGTCTATTAGTAAAAAAATGAATGGATGATCCGCACGAAATTCGGGGGGTTTAGTTTTATCTAAAGTAGCGCCTAACATCCTAAGTGCCGTAACAGCGGCAGCTTCAGTTCCTCTCTCGTTAACTTCAACAAATGCTTTATGAATAATTTGGGAAATATATTTAGGGGGGTCTTCAGCCATCCCTGAGAAATTTGCTCCGTCAGAGAAGGCGGATGTCATCCCTAAGTTGTATAGAATTTTTTTTAACTCATATTTTGTTTCAATCTTAAATTTAGGAAAAATGACATCTATTTCTCTCTCCCAAAGATTGTGAAGTTTTTCTAGATAACTTTCTATTTTTTCATTAGTTAAACTTTTCTCCATGTCTTCAATTCCGTCTTCCTTTTCAGGGAGGAAGATGATCATTGAAATACGTTCTAGCGAGCCAAAAACTCTTATCCCTTTATATGGCATTTCAAGGATTTGATATCCATCTTCAGTTAACCAACGAAATTTCTTTTTTTGGTGCATCATTGGAACGAGAATTTTTTCACCCGAAAGCAGTGTGAAGTTTTCATCCTCAGTATCCTTTTCTTTAAATAAATTTTCCCACGTGCCCTTAAAATATATGGCGTTCACTAATACAAGACCAATGTCCTCTTTAAGTGAGTGAATAACATCTTTAATTTTTCCTTGAGTATGTTCTGCCACCCATGCATTTATTTTTGAACAAGTTTTTGGAATATCATTGAAATCTAATTTCCAAATTGCTCCACCATAATTATCTTCAATAATCCATAGATATTTTTCAAGTAGCTGATAATTTTCATGAATGCATAATAAATTTGCCATGCTAAGTTCTGAGCCTGTATCGCGTTGAAATACTCTCAGCAATTTCTTGAACTCTAAATGGAGTCGAATTTGATCGAGTTTGATATGGAGAACGGTTTTAATTTGTGTCTCAGTTAAACCACGAGCTCCAGCAAATACCATTGAAAGTAAAGTATAAATGCTTAATGGTGAAAAGAAAAGATTTTCTTCCGGAGTCTTCATAGCTTGGAAAATATCTATTGAAAATTTATTATTACCTTTAATGATTTTTTCTTCTTCCATCTTTCTTACTCGATTAATTCTCTAATTCTAAAAAATAAATATTATAGCGATTGAAACAATACACCCTAAGTGCCGTAATCTGTTTTTCTTCCATCTTTTTTACACAAAATTGTTCGTATTTTCTTAATTTATACAAAAAAAAAAAATTAGAAAAAAGTGGGGTCTAAAATAAACATAATTAACAGTATAGCCAAAAAGACGCAAATTATTGAAACAATAAAAACGAGTAAATTATTGTCAATTTTTATCTTGAGTTTAGTAAATCGTAAATTTAGATTTAAGTCAAATATTTCTTTAGGTTTTAATATTCCAAAAAAGATGAGTGGTTGAAAGTATCTTATAAAAGGATTACTGAAAAATATAAAAGATGCCATAATGACTATTGAGATAAAGACGATTTCAAACAGATCTGCTTTTCTAAATCGAAATATCAAATACAATACGGTTAAAACAGCGGCAGGGATAATTCTAATATAAAGAGGTAAATAATCCTCACCCCTCTGATTCCAAAATGCGTAGAATTCCAAATAACCTTCCAAGTAAAAAACGGGTGATATTAAAAA
>DAOUVJ010000122.1 GCA_030667705.1 Promethearchaeota archaeon
ACAGATATGCGATGCTGCTCATAAGCGTGATTGCAAAATATTATTACATTCAGATGGAGATTTAATGGAAATTTTTGAGTACATTATAAAATGTGGAGTTGATGCGCTCAATCCCATCGAGTCTACTACTGCTAACCCGGAGTATGATATATTTAAATTAAACGAAAAGTATGGTGATAAGATTACTTTTATTGGAAATTTAAGCCCGATCATGCTAGCAATGGGAGAGATTTCTGAAATTGAAGATTACGCCAAAAAATTAATACGAGAATTAGCACCAGGCGGTGGATATATCTTCAGTTCAGGGCATAGCATAAACCCAGCAGTTACAGTTGACAGATTTGAAGCCATGCAAAATATTAGAAGAAAATACGGGGCTTATCCCATAAATATACCTGATTAATATTTTTTATATTTTTGAGCATAATTCTTTTTTTAAGAATGAAACCAACTTGCTATTTGAAGCTATGAAGGGGAATTTGAAAAATACAGATAAATCTCCTTCAATTTTACTTCCAGTAATCGAAAAAATTTCTCCTCCAGCTTCTTTTAAGATTAGATATCCCGCCGCTACATCCACTAATCGATTAGTTTCCCGAAAATTAATAAAAGCCTCCATGCTACCTTTGGCAATTTGGCATAATGTTAATGCGCTGCTTCCTAATACTCTTACTTTATAGTTTTTTTTTAATATCGATCGAAAAGTATCAACAAGTTTGAAAAGGCTTTTAGTTGGAAGATTGAGCTCAAAAAAACAATCATCCGAGACATCTAGCTGAGAAACTTGGATTGGTTTTTCATTTAAAAAGGCACCACTGCTTTTTTCTGCCCAATATAAATCTTTTGAGTTGAGATCTATAACTACAGCTTTTACAATATCTTCAATGGATTTTCCTTTAGCATATGCAATAGAAATTGAACAATAGGGAATTCCTCTCGTAGCGTTGCTGGAACCATCAATAGGATCAACAATTAATACCTGATTGTTAAGAAGTGCTTTTTTTTTATCACCAATATATTTTTCACCTACTTCTTCGCTAATCAAAAGAATATCTAATCCTTGCTCCTCTAAAATTTGGATTAACAATTCTTCAGCAACCAAATCTATATTCATGGAGATATCCCCTCCAGCCCCCCGCGATATTTTAACTCCCCCCTCTTCAGTACCCAAAAGGGGATTTACTTTCTCATAAATATTGATAGCTAACTGTTTTAAAAATTCTATAGTTACTTCCATTGATATTCACTAAAATTCACTGAAAACTCAAAATAGTGTAATTGTAGATTAATCTTAATTCTTTTGAATTAAATATTTTAACTTGAATTCTCGTTTTTCAACGAAAAGCGTAAGAATAAGTAGGTAATGGGTGGTTATTGTAATTCAATTTCAACAAGAACAGTTTCAGGAATTTGGATTTTCATGATAAGATGCATGCTTCGCTCATTTGCTACTATATCAATCAATCGTTTATGAATTCGCATCTCAAATTTAGCAATTTTAATTGTGCCTTGCCCGCTCACGTTTTTCATTACGGGGACTCTTAAATGTTTAGTTGGGAGGGGGATTGGACCCATCTTCTTGATTCCTTGGTTTTTGCAAACATGTTCTATCTGTGTACAAACAGAAGATATAGCGTCTAATTGAACGGAACTTAACCGAATACGAGCTTTCTGCAATTTTTATAATACCTTTTATTTCAATTTGAACTTAACTTGTATGATAATTTTAATCTCTAATAGTAAAAAAACTTTATCAAAGTAAATACTTTATACGAGAATCCACTATTATTGTTTTTTAACAAGTAAAAAAGTTTGACCAGATTTTTGTTTTTCATGTTTCTTTATTAGGAACCCATTAAAACCATTATTGATAAAGGAAGAAATATAGGAGTTTAATTCTTGTTCGTCTAAAGGATAAAATTCAATTATTATTCTTCCGAGAGGTTTAAGGATTTTATGTAAGTATCGAGCGGTTGTATTTATTCTTTTTTCTTTTTTTTTATTTTCCAACAGACCGTGAGTAATGAAATTGTATGCCGAAACGGAGAGAACGTGGTCAAATGTCATTTCCCTTAAAGGAAGAGAATTAATATCTGCTAAGATAAACTCAATTTTCCTATATTCTGAATATAGTCGCTTTTTTTCACCAGCTTTAAATAACATATCTTTTAAGATATCAACTCCGACCACTCTAAATCCATGAGTGGATATGATTTCTGAAGAAAATCCCGTTCCGCACCCTATATCTAACAAGAGTGAATTTTCCTCAATTTCAGTTTTTCCATGATCGATATCATTGAGTTTTTTATCGTATAAATATTGGATGCATATCGATGTGGTCTTTTTTTGATTTCTTTCCATCCATATTGATTCATTATATTCATTTGACATTAAACCAATATATGAATCTGGAAATCTTGGATCGGATGTTTTTCTTGACATTGCTACATCAATAGATGAAAATCTAATAATTATTTAAATAAGTAAATGAATATATTTATGTTAGAACATTAATATCCATATTTTATAGATTAACTCAATTAATAAAATATTTTATCTATTAAATATGGTCTATATAAAAAAGATGGAAATATATGAGAAGGGGATAAAAAATGAATGAGACAATCTTAATCGTAGATGATGAGCCTGATATTGTTTCGCTCACTGAGAAATTCTTACAAATCGGTCAGTTTAACACTATTACTTGTAATAATGGAAAAGAAGCACTAAAAAGAATAGAAGACAGATTTTCAGATATATCTCTAGTACTTCTAGACGTTATGATGCCAGGGGTTAGTGGTACGGAAGTGTTAGAAACTATCAAGGCGAAAAAAGAATATGGGCATATAAAAGTAATTCTCTTCACTGTAAAAAGCTTCAAAGAGGATATTGAACAAGGTAAAATGCTTGGAGCCGATGGATATATTACAAAACCATTTTCAGGTAATGATCTCTTAGAATATGTAAAGAAAATTTTAGGTCATATGAAATGAGTCAAACCAAAGGATTCATATTAGTCGTTGATGATGAAAAAGATATCACGCTTTTGACAAAACAGTTCTTGGAATTGGAGAATTACAACATCATCTCAGCAAATAATGGAAAAGAAGCCCTTCAAATCATGGAGGAGCGCTATCTTGAGATTAGCCTTGTTCTTCTTGATATCATGATGCCACAAATTAGTGGATTTGATGTTTTAAAGAAAATAAAAGCGATCGAAAAATATAATGATATACTCATTGTTTTATTCAGCGTGAAAAATTTTCAATTGGATATCCAAAAAGCTAAGGAACTTGGAGCTGATGGTTATTTACCTAAAACTATTTCTGGAAAAACCCTTTTAGACTATATAAAAAAAATATTAGATACGAAAAAATAGAATATAGATTATTTAATTTCTTCTTCTTGTTTAAGTGATCCTTTAGATTCTATAGAATCAATAGCTAATTGATATTTAGCTAAAATCAACGTTGCAAATACAATAAAAACCAAAGCAACAAAGAACAATAGATAATTCGTAAATGTTTGTCTAAATACCAATATACCAGCAGTGATTGGAAGGAGTAGAGCAACTGTATCTAGAATTGGATACATTATGAGAAGTTTACCACTTTGAAATCCTCCTTGATAAAATGGCACACTTGAAATGTTAAAAATAGTCATTAACCAAAATCCGAGAAATACCCATAAGTGAGCATAATTTCCTCCGAGAATGAACCAAAAGATACCAAAAGGTAATTCAAGTAGGGTATACCATTGAAATCCTTCTCCTGTCTGAATTAACGCTTGAGCAAGAATGTTTGTGGCTACACCTCCGAGTGCAAACAGGATTGCTCCACCAAACATCGTGAGAAGACCTTCAGCACTAGTTCCTTTCTTTTTATTGGCAAAAACTAAGGAGATAATACTGATTGGTATTACTATGAGTAAGAAAATGATAAATGAAGGCACAAATCCATATAAATCAATATCAACATTTGAAATCCCCGTAAAAGCTATCAATATCGGTGATAAAGTAAGCAGGGCGATAGCTGTATATTCTAAAGCTCCCACTCTTTCCTTTAAAATAACTATTGCGGCTATGACAAAAACTATAAACCCTGTAGCCATCACTGGCTCAGTGACAATAATTCCAATCATCCCAATTGCTATTACATACGGAAACCAACCTGCAACGCCTAAGAAGAAACCAAATGCCCAAGATTTATTTTTAAATAACCACCAAAAGGTTTTTAGTATCTCTTTTATCCCACCTTCAAATTTTATTTCCACACCATTAAGTGTTGCTTGATTCAATCCCTTTTTTTGATATACGAATGCCAAGTTAAAGCAAGTAGTAGTGATCAAGGATAAACTTATGCCAACTGTAACTATTACAATGTCAACTAAATCAACCATAAAAAAAAAAATTAAGAATAGAATAAATTTTTTTAGAATTTAGTATGCTGAGTTAAGGAATTATGCATGAAACCACGAAAATTATAATTACCGCTAAAGTTACAAAACAGAGAGACTTTCTAAAAAAATGAGCAACATGTTTTCTTGGTTTCCTCCCATTTCGGTCTAATAATTTAGGAAATAATGTTTGATCATGAGGCTCTAATTGATACCAATAGGCTGTGGATGACCAATCATCACCACGATGATTATCATGACCATGTTCAATGGTTACCATGATTTTTTTATTGAAATATACTGGGTCTTCAACGTGATATCGGTAATAGGTAATTTTCCCAAAAAAATTGAAACCGCCAGGTTTAATAGTACCGTGATATGGGGCAAAATGTTTCTTGCCTTGACCATATGCTTGGTTTACATAATCTTCGGTACCCGTCCCATAGAGAGTAGGCGTACCTTTATCTATATCTTCATCGATGAATATCATATCGTCACCTTCTCCGGGCCAATTGATAAATGGTAAGTATGTGATATTGTCGAAATCTAAATGGCATCCGACATAGTGACCCTTGCCACTTGCCTCTAGGATTCTATAATTTTCTTTTAAAGGTTCAGTATTTTTCCCCCCAGTGTAATTGAAGGTTATAGGCTTTGATTTCTTGAATTTTTTTCCAGTCTCGCTATCTATAAGTTTAGGAATTGTAGGATTCTCTCGTCGCCACTGTGCATGAAATCTCCCGAAAGATTGAGCATTCTCAATTCCATCCTCATAAATTTCATAATCTATGTAGTAATAAAAGTTAAGAGGATCAGGGTTGTCATTTTCTATTGTAATTTTGAACTTTTCTGAAAAAGGCATTGGCCACCAACAATTAAATCCTCGGCCTCCTCTGGGAGTCATTTGAAAGGGTAAAGAAACAAAAACTTCTCTTTTCGCATGTCCCAGACCAAAAAAATCACCTATTGGAGCTTCTACACTTGGTCTATCGTCTAATTCCCCATCCCAATACATTCTTATTATTATATTTCTTAAATAATGCTTACTTTTGCATCTCATTGTACACCATAAATGATTTATGCATCCTGCTGTTTGTTCTTCCCCCAATACTACGAGTTCTCCGGGTTTAACATCAATCCAATCATGATTTCCTCCAGACCTATCATAACTTGAGATTCTTCTTCGTTTTACAGAATCAGGTCGTATTTTCGCGATGTCATTCAAGCTAGTTTTTAATAATCTCATAAATATAGATAGAATATTTTATTATTTTAAGTTTAGAATTTTGGATTTATCAATTATAAGCTAGATTTATTTATGATAAAAAACCAATAAAATACTATTATATCTCTAAATATCGAAAAGAAATAATAAAGAAATTGGTGTAAAAAAATATGGTTTTAGAAGCTGAAGATGATAAGATCTTATTCATGAAACAATATTTCTCTGTCATCATTTTGGTAGCAAATATAGTCGTTTTTATCTGGCAGCTAATGGATCCAGCTGGTCAAATGCACATAGAATATGCTTTTGTCCCTAATGAATTTTTTGCTGGAACGAATTATTTGACTCTGCTTACTTCAATGTTCATGCATGGCGATATACTTCATATTCTGATGAATATGTGGTTTTTCTACGTGATTACAGATAATTGCGAACATGCAATGGGGCATTTAACTTACCTATTAACATATCTTGTCTCAGGTTTAGCGGGAAGTTTACTCCATGCTTATAGTACTTACTTAATCCCCGCACCATGGGGTCAAATAATGGCAGGAATTCCTTCTCTTGGAGCTTCAGGGGCAATTTTTGGGCTTTTAGGTGTGTATGGCATACTATACTCAAAGAATAAATTTTATCTTCCAACCAAAACTAGCATGCGCAAAGTAAGCGCAGGATATTTTATCATAACGTACTTTATCGCAGAATTAACATACGCGATCTTCTCTCTGACTAGTCCTTTAGGCTCAGGTACGGCACATTTCGCGCACGTGGGAGGGTTCATTGTAGGAGCAATTATCGCAGGTATATTCAAAGCAGTTAAACCGGAATATAGAAAGAAAAAGAAGTAGTTAAAATTCTTCCA
Source organism: Promethearchaeota archaeon (assembly GCA_030667705.1). Taxonomy (GTDB): domain Archaea; phylum Asgardarchaeota; class Lokiarchaeia; order Sigyniarchaeales; family SOKP01; genus SOKP01. The sequence continues at coordinate 6,483 of DAOUVJ010000122.1, forward strand.
TTTTTATTTTTTTTTTCATTTTTTTTAAAAAAATATTTCAATAATAATTTACTTAAGAATTTACAACTTGTAATCTAAAGAGTTAAAATGACAACAAATATCGTAGTTATAGGAATGGGTTATGTAGGGATTCCAATGGCAGCTTTGTTAGCAGATGTTGATGACTTCCATGTCACCGGCATTCAAAGACGTTCAGTCCGATCGGGGTGGAAGATTGACTGGCTTAATGATGGTAAGAATCCTTACGAGGGAGATGAACCAGGTTTAGATGATTTAATTACTCGAATTGTAAAAAATAAAAAATTTCATGTCACTGATAATTACGATAGCTGTGAGAATGCCGATTTCATTCTCGTTGATGTGCAGACCCCTGTAGAATTAGAAAGCAAGGTTCCAAGATACGAGTCTCTAATCGAAGTATCTAAAAGAATAGCAAAAAGCATGAAAAAGGGTGTTACCATTATTATTGAATCGACTGTGGCTCCAGGAACTACGAATAATATTGTAAATCCCATTTTAGAGAAAGAGAGCGGATTGAAAAGAGGCGAAGATTTCTACTTGGTGTTTTCTTTCGAAAGAGTAATGCCTGGCAAATTATTAGAATATATTATACATTTCCCTCGCGTGATTGGAGGAGGATGCGAAAAAGCTAATGAAAGAGCAAAATTTCTTTATGGAAAGGTTGTTAAAAAAGAATTAAATGTAACTGACACTCTTACAGCAGAATTAACAAAATGTATTGAAAATTCATATAGAGATGTAAATATTGCCTTTGCGAACGAATGTGCTTTGTTATGTGAAGATTTTAATAGCGATATATATGAGATCATTGAATTAATAAATATGCGTCATGATAGAATGATGCATCTTCCTGGGAGTGGTGTGGGCGGGCATTGTTTAACCAAGGACCCGTGGTTATTACTTTATGGTCACGATAAATACACGAACGCGGAAAATAAAGATAAAATCAAACTCATACCAAACTCTAGAGAATTAAATGATTTCATGCCTAAACATGTAGTAGAATTGATGGAGGATGCATTTCGTGAAGCTCATAAATTAGTAGATAATATTAAAATTGTACTGATGGGTGTATCTTATAAAGCAAATACGGATGACACGCGAAACACTCCTACTGAAAATATAATCAAAATTCTCATGAATAGATACCATTCTCACAATATTGTATATATTGCACATGATCCCTACGTAAAAGAAAAAGATTATCAACTCACGAAACTAACTGACAATTTAGAAGAAGCTTTTACAGGAGCAGACGTGCTAATCTTTGCCACAAACCATAAACAATATTATGAACTTGATATTAAAAAGATAAAATCCTTGATGAACACGCCAATCATCATTGATGGACGTAATATTTTTAATAGTGGGAATATGATAAAAGAAGGATTCAACTACCGCAAGGTTGGAACAGGTCATCACGAATTTAATAAGGTTTAATATTAAAAATAATAGTTAGAAATAAATTCATAAAAAATAAAATAAGGTACTAAATTATTTCTCTCCAATCCGAGCAGGACCGTAAAAATAAAACCCTAATATTTATCGGTTTGATTTTCGAGAGTTTTTTCATTTAATTTTTCGATTTTTTAGCTTGTTTTTTTTTCCTAATACCACTTATACTATTAAGAATACCATCGATAATGCCTCATCCAGTACAGTAGTTTTCTGTAGCGGAGGCATGAGTTTTAATTTTATTCTTCCATTCAGACATATTCAGACATTTTTCCTTTATTTTCTGTTATTTATTATGATATTAGAAATATTAAGATCATTTAAGCATTCTCGTTATGAAAGATAATCTTAATGGAATCGATTCTTTATATAGGAATCCTTCTTATTATTATTAATTCAAAATTCAAAATTTATATAAATACTTAGATAAAGCATGGGGATTAAAGAGGAATTATCAGAATTGAGAAAAAGCTTGGGAAAACTTACAGTAGAGTTACATGAAACAAATTCTGCCATGAGAGAATCCATGAAGTTAATGTCTGATTCAATGAAAGAATTTAGCGAAAATTTTTCTAAAACATTGACAACAATGGTGAAATCAATGCAGGATATGAAAATTCAAATTGATATTCGCGATACTGTATTAAAATCTCTAGGGATCGATGGTGTTATTCCTGATTTTTTCAAGAAAAGAAAATAAATATCTTGATAAAGTTGGTATATTATATTGATTGAGATCGAGATTTTTTAAAGATGAAATACATTATCATCAATGACATTAAATATATAACAGTAAAACTAATCCATAAAAAGAATTCGGGCAAATCCTCTAAAAGCAGAGATGAAATCGCTCTATAAATAAAAAATATACTGATTAAGCTAAATAACCTGATACGTGATCCTAAATTATCCATTATATAGAAATTAAATGATATAATTTTTAAAACTATACGTATATTAGAAATTAATAAATTTTATATTTATACATCTTAATACATTAAGAAAATGGCTCCTCCACCTCCTAATTGTTATATTTGTGAGAAAAAAAGTAGTGTCGAAAAATCTTATTATTGCATTTGTGACATCACAATATGTGATACGTGTATAAATTCTGTTAAAAAAAATGAATCTACGTGGATATGCCCCAACTGCAAGAAAGAATTAATGTTAGAAAATAGTAAATTGTTTAGGCTTACTTGATTTTTACTTAACCATCTTATCTTTCGCAATTATAAAATTAGGTCAGATTGATAAGCCTGTGATGAAATTAAACGATTATGAATTAAGGTCTTTATGCATGAAATAATCAAAGGAAGGCTGAGGCTTATCTTCTGGTTTAGTATTTTTAATTAGAAGGATAAAAAATAAAAACTTTCCACTTTTTAATTTAACATTAAAATCAGAGAGAATTTGAAAGATCATGACTAAAATCTCGAAAGTTTTAGAGATTGAAAATTGTAATAAGGACGATTTAATAAAAGCAATTTATACCACGAGCCTGTGGGAAAAAATAACTCCCGTACAAAAAATTGAAGTAGAATTCATAGCGCCTAATGTAATGCATAGCAAAATCTATGATCAAATAAAAGTTGTAAATGTTCCACTTGAAATGGAAACTGAAATTGTTATTTCTGATAAGGGAGAAGAAGCAGAAAAAGGTCATTTAATTGAATTGAACATCAGAAATAATGAACAAGTTCAAAAAATGGAAGGTCGATTGCGGATTAAGGCATTATCGTCTACCAAATCAAAAGTGGGTATATTTATCGATAC
>DAOUVJ010000166.1 GCA_030667705.1 Promethearchaeota archaeon
GATCAGGAGTCACAGTATCTACATTACTGATTGAAGATTATGAGCAAGATCACTCTTTAAATCTAAGTTTCTTAATGTCTGTTCCTGTTATTTTAGCGTCTATAGGAGTAGATCTAATTTTTGGAGAAGGATCTATTTTTGGTAGCTTGGATATCCCTACTATATTGGTTATAACAATAGTAAGCTTCTTAATTGGCTATTTAACAATGGAGGTCCTACTAAGAGTTGCGCGTAAAGTCAATTTTGGCTATTTCTGTATCTTATATGGTGTGCTAGCTTTTATTATAATAGTTCCCTTCTTAATATAAATTAATTACATTTGTTTTATATAATCCAAAAGATAATCAGCAAGAATCTTTTCAGCATTTTTTATTCCTTTAAAACCAGGAAAGTCATTTAAATCAATAAGATAATAACGATCTTTGTCTATTGGTTTAATTAAATCAAAACCAAATATTTTTAGGTCAAGCTCTTTTGATAAAATATTTGCGAGCGTCCTAATTTCGTCTGAAACTTTAAATTCTTCCCTCTCAATAGTATCCACATCAATATTAGTGGGTTTTTCTCTCATGTAAAGATATATTGGGTTTTCTCGTTTAATTCCAAATACTTTATCATTGATTACATATATTTTCCTGTCTATTGCATCGCATTCAATAAATTTTTGAATGTATACATCATAATAGATTAAGTGATTATATCGTTCATGGAAAGTATCAAAATCCTCAGTCTTTTTTGCTAAGAAATTAAAGCGATTGTATTTATCATGTTGGGAATGGCTTTTAATTACAATGGGAAGTTTAGATGAACCCCATTTTTTAAAGCGCTCTAATTTTTTCGCACTTTGATTCCAAGATTGAACCAATGAAAATTTTCCTAATTTCGATCTGTTTTGGGAAAAGACTTTCCTTAAAGCATAGTCAAGAGCTATTTTATTCTTACAAGTTGATACAGTTTGAACATCATGTAAACATTTGATACCATTAATCCTTGCAAAATGAAGTAAGTCAACAGAACAATCATTTCGGACTTTAACGATAAATAGATCGGCTTCTTTAAATGCTTTGGGCATTCGAGAAAGATTAAAAAATTGTTTTGTTGGATCATGAAAGGTGAAATCTATTTCACTATTGGTTTTTAATAGATCTATAACCTGCTTTATTACTACGTGATTATGTCTTGCTGAGAATATTACTTTTTTAATCATTTTAGTAATTCTTGAATTAATTTTGAAGAAAATAGATTTATACAGATTATTAATTAATTCAATTTAATTACTTTTTACTTATAATCATAATTAGGAAATTAAAATGAAAGAAAAAGCTTTTAGTGGGTTTTTGTTAAGACAAGTAATCATCATTGGAATACTATCTATGGGAGATTATCTATTCTTCTTTTTTGAATCAAATTATTTTAATACATACTTAGATCACGTGCTTTACCTCCCAGAACTATTTATATCCGTAATGGTTTCATTATCTGCTACTGTGGGTCTTATCAGCATGCCATTATGGGGTATCGCAAGTGATAACGCGCGTACAAAATTCGGGCGACGTAGACCGTTTTTATTATTTGGGATCTTGGCTGGTTTTGGAATGATTTTATATAGTTTTGCGTATCAATTATTCGGGAGAACTGAAACTGCATTTATATGGTGCCTAATTATAGATGTTGTACTTATTGGATTTACATCTAATGCGTTTTTAGTCGCAGAAAGAGCTTTAATTCCAGACACAATAGAAATTGAAAAGAGAGGAAGAGCAAATGGTATAATCAATTCAATCAGTTACGTCGGTTTATTGATTGGTGTCGCCTTTTTACTTTTGGGTAATGAATTATTTGGAATTCCCGATCCTCGTGATACTGTTCCTCCTATTGGTACAATAATTCCTCAAGATGGTCATTTCATTCTCCTCTCAATGGGAGGTATATTTTTTATAGTTGTTTCGATAATCGGATTTTTGTTCATAAAAGAAAAACCAGTTACGGAACTTCCTGAAAAGAAGAAATTTTTCTCTGAATTAAAGCAAACCTTTAACATCACGGAATTGAGAAAAGAAAAGGAATTTTTTAAGATCCTCATCGCCTTTTTAGTATTTCAATCTGGTATATCATCAGTAATGCCATTTCTGTTTATTTTTATATTCGATCTCGGGCTTGGTACAATGGATTTACTATTAGGAATAGGCATTGCATTTCCAATCGTTTTCGCGGCAACAATATACTTAGGTAAAGCTGCAGATAAATTTGGAAGAAAGAAATTTGTACCTTTATCCATATTGCTTGTCAGTATTGGATTCTTTACAATGCCATTTGCGGGGATATTTGTCAACAAGATCTTATTCCTGTTTAGCCTGCCATTTGTATTAGTTGGAGTATTATCATTACTCATTCCTCTTAATACGTGGTCCCAAGATTTACTCCCTAATGAAAAACGCGGAAAATTTACGGGTATCTTTAATATTGTTAATACAGTTTCTCAAATAGTTGGTTCGTTTGCAGGGGGTCTCATTGCAACGATATTTGGCATTTCTTGGATATTCGTCTTAGGGCCAGTATTTTTCATAGCTTCAATTCCGTTATTCTTAAAGGTAAAAGAAACTGTTAAAATAAAATAAAATCATTAATTTTTTTTTTAATATTTGCAATAGTTATAGTTATCAACGGATAACTTCAATAATATTAAAATTGTCATAATCCTAATAAGGAGGCTTTTTTTTCTATATAATATTTCAATATGATTTAAATAGTATATTCTAATATTCTAATAGTTGAAAATAGTATGGCGAATACGATCAAAACAGTTTTAATAGGTATCGGAGATGTTGCAAGTGCTCTAGTTCAAGGTGTAGAAAATTACAAGAAAAATCCCGATAAAATTTTAGGATTGTTACCTGAAATTAAGCAATATAAAGTGAGTGATATTGAATTTGTTTTAGGTATAGATGTAAACGCTAATAAAGTAGGGCTTGATCTAAGTGAAGCAATATTTAGTGAACCAAATTGCAATAAGGAATTATATAAACCTAATTTTTTGGATGCCCCTGTAATTAAAGGACCAGTTCTGGACGGTTTAAACAGTAATATAAGGAAAATAATTCCTTTAGATGAAAATCAGGTTAAATCAGATATTGTTCATGAATTAAAAAAAAGAAATGCAGATATTGTAGTGATTCTCCTTCCAACAGGATGCCACGAAGCTGTAAAATATTATGCTAATGCCGCTTTAGAAGCAGGCGCATGTGTTATCAATGGAATGCCCTCTCATGTTGCTAAAGATTCGCAACTCGTAGCTAAGGCGGAAGAGTTAAATCTTTCAATCATTGGTGATGATGTTAAATCTCAGATCGGTGCTACCATAATACACCGTTCTTTAGCGAACCTTTTTCCTATGCGAGGAGCAATACTTGATAAAACAATTCAATTAGATTGGGGCGGTTCTTCAGATTTCTGCAATTTACTTACTCCAAAACCAGATGGGCAATTAATCTATGAAGAAGGAAAACGACAGTCAAAAACAGAAGCTGTAATTTCTAGACTACCAAATAGGGATGAAATAGATTGTCGAATTTCTGCAGTTGACTACATCCCCTTTTTAAAGAATCAAAAGGAAGCATACATGAGATTGGAAGGGCGTATTTTTGGAGGGGCTCCCGTCAGGGTTGATATTACAATGTTTGTAGAGGATGGAAATAATTCTGCAGGTATAATCGCTGATTGTATTCGTGTTTCAAAAATTGCGAAAGATCGACATGTAGGTGGTGTTTTACAATCCGCTTGTTCGTTTTTTAACAAACACCCTCCAGAGCAATTAGAGGATCATGAAGCTAAAGAAAGATTAACTGAGTTTTTACAAGGAAAGAGAGAAAGATAACCATATCTGATTTAATATTGACTTTTAACTTTTATTAATCCCTTATTAAGTTGCTCTCTCATGCTAATTATATTGTAAACATGATCTGCAATCAAGCTAATGCCTTCAGGAATGCTTCGAAAACTAGGGAAATCATTAATATCAACAATGAAATCTCCATCTTTGGTATTTATATAATCAACGCCATAAATTGTCATTCCCAGTTTGCGCCCAATTCTCATGATTCTTCTTTTAAGCTTTTCATCAATGAGAGTTCTAATATGCATCAATTCTAATGGTGATAAATTATCATTTTGGTGTAATCGATTATGAGAGGTAATTGAAACAATCCATTGTCCAATAACGTAGGCTTTATTAACACTATCATGTTCCCCGAGATATTCTTGTAAGAATAACTCGCTTTCATTATAGTCATTTATCAAGGCTAGTAGATCTTCTTTATTCTTAGCGATCCCAATAATTCTTTCATTTTTAGGCAAATTTGGTATGTTATGAGCATCTAATTTGACAATAATTTCATTTCCATGTGTTAACGCACTATCTGCTTGTTGGAGCGTATTGTAGGTCTTTGGAATATTTACTTTCTTACAATTTCCTTCAATATATTGAAATGTCGCTTTTCTGCTCTCGCATATCTTAACTGAATCCAAAGAATTTAGAATGGTTATATTGGGAGAAACTTGCTTCACGGTTTTATATACAATTTCATTTTCTTCTTGAGTTGTTAGCTTTACGATTAAAAAGACAACCGGATACTTTTTCAAGCGCTTCTCAAGATATTTCGCATTAAAGGAATCTAATCCGGTTTTCATAAAATTGATCAGTGCGATGTTATAGTTTTTAAGCAAAAATGATTTAATTTTTGTTAAAACTTCAATATCCCTATTACAAATGGCTCCAATGTATAACTTTTTTAAATTATTTGCCATTTGAACACAACCCTTCAGTTTAAGTTTTATTAAACTAAACAAAGTATATAAATATATTGATAAGTTAGCGCCTTAATGATGATTTCTTTGGGAGATCTCTCTTTTATAACAGATTAAAGCTAAAAAAGTTTTTATTTAATGCAATTATGTAAAAGACATGTCGAAAATTGAGGCATTAGCTAAAAATAAGGAAGAAGGACAAGATTCAAATTTAAGATCTGGTAGATATCAATGGTTTATTGTTGTATTCATGGGTTTAGTCGGAATGGTTGACAATAATCTAAACTTGATGGAGAATGTTGCAATTCCTTATATTTTAGATGAATTTTCATTAGCAGCCACTGAATTTGCTCTTATTCAAGCATTATTTGGAATTGTTACTTTTGCTGTATTCTTCTTAGCATGGTTTTTTGATGCATTTGGAAGGAAGAAAGGAGTACTAGTTTTAATGGTTGTAATGGGAATACCATCATTATTGATTGTGATTTTTTCACAAAATGTTTTCCTATTTTTTATATGGTATTCTATTATTATAACTGCAACATTAAGCAATACGTGGGAAATTGTAGTGAGTGAGGAATCACCAGCGAAAAAAAGGGGCCTTTATGGAGGTATCGCAACACTAATTAGCCTATTACCAATTTATGCAATTTTAGGAGTTCGCATTGCTGATAGTCTCGGTTGGAGATGGACTTATGGGATATTTGGAATTATAGTACTAATACTGCTTATTCCTTGGTGTAAACTCAAAGAAACCCAAAGATGGACAGATAACCACGCCAAAAGGGATCATGAGGTGCTTAAAATCAAAAAAGCAATCAAATCTCTTAATAAAAAAGATTGGACCTACATATTAATATGTACTCTTGTATATGGGCTCTGGACTATCTCTTTCAAACTTGGATCATCTTGGGGAGGATATTATTATCTATATGTTAGAACAGAATATGCAGCTCAATGGAGTACTATCTTATTAATCGGAGGATTATTAATTTTAGCAGGAGCATTGACTTCAGGCGTGATCATGGATAAAATCTCGCGAAAGGTAACTTTAATCGTTGGTTGTGTTGGCTCAGTTCTAAGTTTTACTTTCCTCGGGTTGACAGGATCTCCTATTGCTTTCTGGTGTGCATATTTCTTCTTTCCAATAGTATTTACATGGATCATGGTCTACTTTTCTGAGGTTTTTAGAACAGAGATTAGAAGTACCGCTATTGGAATTGCTGCTACAGGCGTTAGAATCTCATATGTATTAGGCCCATTATTGGCATCTGCTTTATTGGCTGCATTTCCAACAATGGAAATGTTCTGGATCATTGGAGGTCTATTCATGATTATTCCATTGTTCTCCTTACTACTAAAACCTTATGAAACAAAAGGAAAAACATTGGAAGAAATTCAAGAAGAACGATAAAATTACTAAAAATTATTTCTTTTATTTTACTTATATTTATTTAAATTCTATGGGATTTATTAATAAATAAAACTAAGAAAAAGCAAGGTATGAACTATAAGAATTTGGGGTTAATTTATTGGTAACACTTGGATTGATCATCGACGAATATCATTTGGAAAAAAAAGTATCAGAATTCATAAAATACATGCAAGGGAAAGCTAAAATTAATCTCTATGTGGAAGAAAGATTCTTTCTCGACTTTTCTAATATAGATTTCAAAGAGGACGTATTTATTGTTAAAGCAAAAGGGGATGTGGTTATAAATCTTGCGAAACTAATAGAACGTGAAACTCACATCCCAATAATCAACTCACCAACGAGTATTTGGTTATGTTATAATAGATTTCTGAATAGCACGTTATTAAAGAAAGTTGGCATTAGAGTTCCAGAATTTTCCTTGAATCCCATCGGAGAAGACCCTCCTTTTCAGAATTACATTGTTAAAAATATACGAGATCAAAAAAATTATCCCTTCAATCCTTTAATCA
>DAOUVJ010000077.1 GCA_030667705.1 Promethearchaeota archaeon
ATTCAAGAATATATCTTTAGCGCACTATATGAAATATTTTTTTGTCCCTATGAAACTAAAAACCAAAATATAGAAGATATTTTGCTTAAACACATGCATAATGTTCCTACACACTTCCATGGAGGAAATAAACTAAATGTAAATGTTATAATCCTGCGTTCTGCTTTATCAAATCTAATTGTAAAAGATTATGAAGATGTCTTATTTTCAAGAGAAGCAGCAGAAGCAATGAAAAATAAGCAATTAAATAAAAATATTAAATCTAAAAAAGAAATAATTAACGAATTTAATGGCTCTCTTTTAGAAAGAATGATTAAGACTTGTTGTATTAGTAAAAAACAGATTATCTCTAGTGAAATTGAAAAAGCAGTTAGTCAATTCTTATCGTCTTATCTTCGATTCGGCTCATTTTATAAATTCGCAGGATTTAAAGATAATATGACTAAATGTCTTGCAGAAGCTATAATTTGTGGACTAACTGATAATAAAAAAAATCAGATACAAAAAGATCATCTAGAATCAGTAATTTCCAACGCTTTGATGGAATATAATAAAATAAATTACGATTTGGAATTAGATGGACAAGCTTTGAAAAATGATCTAACACCTATTTTAAAAGACATAGCTATCCATCTAATCAATACTTGCCTTAATTTTTAAAAATGGTTCCTAAAAAAACAAAGCTTATCTTAAAATCTTAAGGACAAAAAATATTATGAAATAAAATCTCTTGAGATTAATTAGAAATTTTTATATAAGAGTTCGGAGTCATGATTAGATATTTTTCTCCAAGTCTACCCATAGAACCCCCATTTTCCCTCAGAAATATTTTTAGGTCTTCAATACCTCGTTTTAATTTTGTAACATCCACGCTCTTAAGAAGATCTTGAGCATTTATAATTAAAATCTTACGACCCATTAACTCCTTTTTGATTTGCTCAACTTGATTAAGAGAGGAAAAATCAAATTTCTTAATTACAAAATTTTGCTTGAGTGCTGTAAGTTCATTTGAAAATCCCATGGTTTCTTCTGGTGATCTTAATAGATCATCTTCCACTTTTTTCCAAAATCTAGTCAATTCTACTTTCACAACCTATTTCTTATTATTTCTTATTTGTAATATTAATTACAAATATTTAGGATATGTGTATTATGTACGCTATATGATATATAATTGCTAATAATATCCCCGTATTAATTCTTAAGGATATAGTTTAAAAATAATATATATGCATAGATTCATATTAATGATCATATTAATCATCATAAAAAATGAAATCAAAATGAGTGAAGAAAAAGTTATTGTTGCAAATAAAGGCCTTGTTCGGGCGGACTTTGCATTTTGGGTTGGTCAATATTTGGATAAATTCTATGATGGACTAGAAAATAAGAAAATCATGGGAAATAAGTGCCCAAAGTGTGGAGATGTATTTGTACCGCCGAGGAAGATCTGTGGTAAGTGCAATGTAGTGATTCCGTTAGAAGAAAATTGGGTTGATTTGCCAGAAACGGGAACTCTCATGAATTTCACAACTACCGCATATAGAGTTAATGATAGAAGCTCGAGAAAGGCAAAAGACTGGATAATTGGTATGATTCAGATCGATGGTAGCAATACATCAATAGTCTATAGGTTATTGAAAATGGAACTCGAAGATGTTAAAATTGGCATGAAAGTTCAAATCGAATGGAGTGAAAAGACTAAAGGAGAACCTTCAGATATTAAGGGCTTCGTAAAAGTGGGAGGTGTGATCAACTAGATGGAGAAAATTGGGATAGTAGGATATTATCAAGTAAAAATGTATTCAGATGCGAATTACGGGCGCTATGAAATGATATTTGAGGCATCTCGAGGAGCTTTAGATAAAGCGGGTCTTAAGAAGAAAGATATATCCACAGTCATATCTTGTACTAATGATTACTATGACGGGCGTACCATTTCTAACTGTTTTACTGTTGAAGTTGGAGGAGGTTATATGGCTGATGAGAGTAAGGTTGAAATGGATGGAGCTCATGCTGTTTTATATGGATTAATGCGAGTTCTGTCTGGAAACCATAATTTAGCAGTAGTATGGGGCGGTAGTATGGCATCTTGTTGTCCTTATCATTCAGTAAGACTTTATGAGACCGATCCAACTTGGGAACGTCCTTTAGCTTATGTTAATGATATTACATCTGCTGGATTTCAGATGAGGGCGTATATGGAAAAGTATGGTGTCACTGCTGAAGAAATTGCTAAAGTTGTAGTAAAGAACAAGAAAAATGCTGCTAAAAACCCTTTAGCACTTGAAGAGGCTCAATTGGCAAATCTATCTGTTAAGGATGTTTTAAATTCAGGGATACATGCTGATCCAGTCACCGAATTGATGGTAGCTCCACCTTGCGATAGTGTAGCAGCATTATTGTTAGCACCTGAAAAACAAGCTTTAAAGATCACTGATAAACCAGTTTGGATAAAAGGTGTAGGATATAACCAAGATACTTATTATCTTGGAGATCGTGATTTATCTGGATGCAAATCAATGAATTTGGCCGCAAAGATGGCATATAGTGCTGCTGGCATTAAAGATCCAAGTTCAGAAATCGATGTGGCAGAACTGTTTGAAGCTTATGCCCATGAAGAACTAATCTTCGCTGAAGAATTAGGTTTTGCTGATAAGGGAAAAGGAGCTGAAATTAATTCAGCTATTAATGGAGATCTGCCCATTAATCCTTCTGGAGGTGCTCTTGGCGGAAATCCTCTTTGTGGAACAGGTTTAATCCGTGTTATTGAAGCGGTCAAGCAATTAACCGGTGAAGCAGGGGAATACCAAGTAAAGGGTGCAAAAAAAGCTGTAGCATCAGGGCAAATAGGCATGTGTGCCCAAAATAATATTTTATATGTATTGGAGGCGAATTAAGATGGGAAGACAAGTAGCAATAGCTTCTGCAGGATTTAGTGAGCATGCTTCAAAGCGTTCTGACGTGAGCATGCCTGAATTAGTTAGTGAGGCAATAGAGGATTGTTTGAAAAATGCTCCAGGTGTAGAAATAGGTGATATTGATGCATTTGTTAATGGTAATATGCCCGCATTTGAGGGGTCCAATATACCTGAATTATGGATGACCGATTGGATGGGTGCAAGAAATAAACCATTATTACGAGTAACAACAGGAGGAACTACAGGAGGAACCGTTGCGATAGCTGGCTATTATAATGTAGCTGCCGGATTACCCGGAGTTGACACGGTTTTAGCAGTAGCATTTGAACAACAATCTCAAGGAGATACCAGTGTTGGATTAGCTAGTGTGGCTTATGGAGAAATTTCGATTCTTAATACACTTGGAATTCCATATAATCAATTATCACGTTTACTTTCAGCAGGAGCAGCTATCGGGGTTGCAGCTTATCAAGCAACGACTTATATGAATAAAACTAAAACTCATGAAGAAGACTTAGCAAGAGTAGTTGTTCAAAATAGACGAAATGCAGCAAAAACGTGGTGGGCACATTTAAAAATGCCTAATCTAACTATTGAAGATGTTTTAGATACACCATATGTACAGTATCCTTTGCGTTATGGAATGGTATGTCCTGCCAGCGATGGAGCATGTGCCATGTTATTTACAACAGAAGAAAAAGCTAAGGATATGTGTGATATCCCAGTTTATGTTAATGGAGTAGCAAGTGTAGCCAATGAAACAGCAGTTTTAGGTTATAATGGTAGCGGTTCAGCTCAAATTGATCCTTCAATGCAGTTAGGGGCGATAAGGTCAGCTGAGTTAGCCTATAGTCAAGCGGGAATTTCATTTCCAAGAAAAGAAATTGATTATGCTGAGGTATATTCTCCATTCCCAAATCAAGAACTTATGTGGGTTGAAAAGTTAGGATTATTTGAAGAAGCTACCGCTCCTGAAATGTATGAAGCAGGTGTTACAGCAGTAAATGGAGAATTACCCGTGAATTGTTCAGGAGGCGTAAACGCAACTAATGCAATCGGTGCTTCCGCAATGGAAAGACCAGCTGAGGCGGCATTGCAAATTATGGGAAAAGCGAGCAATCAAGTACCGAAGACTGTTCACACTTCAATTGGATCTGGATGGGGTGGCTCACTCAATTTAATAACGCTAATGGCCATGAGTGATCAACCACAAAGAAAATGGAGGTAAAGAAAAATGTCAAAAATGACTCAGAGAAAATCTTTAGAATACATCAAAAAGGATTATAAGAGAACTCGTACATTACCGGGAAGTTGGTATTTATCGAGTTACAAATTCAAATTTAACATCACACACATGAAACCCTTTTTAGAGAAATTAAAGGAGAAAAAACTCATAGCAAATCAATGTTCTTCATGTAATAGAGTCTTTTTTCCGCCTCGACTAGTTTGTGGCAAATGCCTTGTTAAACCTGATAAATGGGTTGATATAAGAGATACTGCGAGCGTATCAACATTTGCGATTTCATATTTGAAGGATCCAGAAACTGGTGAGGTTCAGCAAAGACCCATGGTACTAGTTCATCATGACGGAGCTGATACATCAAGTATTGCTGAATTAGCTCCTGATGTAAATGTCAAAGATACTTATGTAGGAATGCCGATTAAGGCCCATTGGGTTGAAAATCCAACTGGTGGATTAATGGACATTGAATACTATGATAAAGTAGACGATGATTCAGATGATTTAAGATATAAAAAATAACTGGGGAGTTCTGTAATTAATTTAATCTTTTTTTTTTACTTTTTCAAAATTAAATATAGTTTGATTTATATTTACTAAAAACCAATTTAATCAATATGGATGCTGAAAACAATTTAATCGAATTGATTAAATCAAGGAGAAGTATACGAAATTTTATTTATGAAAATATAAGCAATGATACCATTAAAGAAATTATTGAGTGTGGTCGTTGGGCCCCTTCCGCAAGTAATTGTCAACCATGGAAAGTATGTGTCGTGATTCATCCTACTGTAAAAAGAATGCTTGCGGAACTATCTAATTATGGTGGGATCATTGATAATGCCTGTGTAGATATCGTTATATTTCTCGATCTTGAAAAGGGTTCGGATAGAGTTAAAGACATACAAGCAATGGGAGCGTTTATTCAGAATATTTTGTTAGGGATTGAATCAAAAGGTTTAGGAGCTGTTTGGATCGGTGAAATTTTAAAAAACAAGGATCAAGTTAATGAAATCTTTAAATTGCCAACGGAGAAATTTGAGTTGATGTGCGTCATTGCCATGGGGGTTATTGATGGGCCCATGATAGAAAAAAATGAAAAGGAAAGAAGTAGAAATCCTTTGGATGACATCATTGATTTTTATTAATTAGATTTATTATATTTATCAGGAGTATTTGGAGTTGTCATCTTTTTTTTCTTCATTTCTTTGAATTCTTTTGAAAAAAATTCTTTCCCATAATGAGAAAACAATATTGCTGTGGGGTTGTGAGGAGCCGACCTATCTTTCGCAACCAATGTGGTTACCGGTGCTTTTGACAACTGTGTAAAGGTAATATCATGTCCTACGCATAATCCAACGATTATATTCATGTCTGTTTTAGCTTCATTCAATAATAAAGCTTGAGCTACAGGATTACAAGTAATCCATCCAATAGTATATCCTGTTTTTGAAATCATTGTATATTCTTCGGGTACTCCTACATCAGTTTTTTTAACCCCTCCAGTTTTGCAACAAACTGAAGTAATTTCAAATCCGTATTTTTCTAAAATCTCTGCTATTTTTCTAACCTCATTTAACATTCCGACACAAAAAGCTATTCCTAATTTAGTATATCCCATACCTTTTGCATATTCCACTGTATCTTTAAGACGGGGCCAATGTATATAGCCTTTAGCTTCAACTATTGATGCTATTCCCGTAGATTTTTTTACAAATTCGTCAGTTTTGTAAATTTCCTTTGCTTGTTTTTCAATTTCTGGAGAAATTTTCATTGGACAGTTATCTAAAATTTTACTTGCTCTCCCTACACAACAATAATTAATTCCATTACATTTATGGCAAGTTGGATCTGTCATTTTCATTTCCTATTTTAATTTGATTATTAATTTAAATCTATATATACAAATATTTATACGTACAATTAAAATAGATTTATGGAAATAGAAATCTTAGATGTACGATGTCCGATACTATTGGACCTATCCAATAGTAGAATTCTACCCAAAAAGGAGATGTCCAAGCTAAATACAAAAAAGCATAAAAAATGGCAAAAACAAAACCGAAAATTACGTCTATAGGATAATGGACACCCAATACCATTCTGCATAAAGCCATGACGACATCTAAACCAAGAAAAATGAAGAGTATTATCAAATTATCAAAATAAACGCTAAAAATAAACCCAAAAAACAATAAAAAGGCCACGTGACCACTTGGAAAGGATTTTCGTTCTGATTCTGACATTAAATATGGAATTTTTATAAAATCATCATGTTTTTTAACGCCCTCTTTTTTCAAAGTGATATATGGGCGATTTCGCTTGATAATTTTATACCTAATAAGAAAATGAATAATGATTGACTGTTCAAATCCTCCAGTGAATAAAACGAGGAGGTAATAATCCTTGGTGATATATCCGTATATAAACCAAGCTAACCAGACTAATCCCCAGAAGTAAAGGGTACCAAAAAAGCTGAAAGTCTTCGCAAACATCATGCTGCGCTTGGAGAAATCACTTTTATAAACTACGAGAAATGTTTTAGTGTCCCAATCCTCTAATTTTTGGAGATAATCTGTTAAAGCTGACATCTATCATGATTAATGATATTTGTTTCTTTATATAGCTTTTCCGACGATATATAATATTGTTTGGTTGAACTTTTAATAATATATTGAGTATTATTTGGAGAGATCTGAGTAGTCTGAAGCAGAAACTGTCAAAGAATTTTTAATTATTTATTAAATGCATTTTATCATCTCTGATGAAATTTTTCAGATTAAATTTAAGGTAATAAAAATTATAACAGAAGTCTTCACTAATGTTTAATATCAATTATAATAATATTTAAAAAAGGCGATTAAACTATTACTGATGTTCATTACAATAAAAAAGGTTCTCAAATTAACCTATTTACACCTGGACCAGTCCATGTACCAGCGAGAATCCTTCAGGAACTTGCTAAACCAAACGATACACACCGTTCGAAACCCTATTCTGAAATGCAGCAACTTATTACAGAAGGATTAAAAAAAATTTTATATACAAAAAATGAATGTTTACTATCTACATCAAGTGCTACTGGTTTAATGGAAGCTTGTGTAAGAAATCTTGTAAAAGATGATGAAAAAGCTCTGTTTTTTACAGTTGGGGCTTTTGGAGACCGATGGCATAAAATTGGCGTTTCAAATGGGAAAAATTCGATAAAACAAAGTGTTGAATGGGGAGATGTCATTACTCCTGAGTTTGCTCAAGAAATTTTGGAGAAAGACAAATATGCTGTAGTCTTCATTCAAGCTAATGAAACATCTACGGGCGTGTACAATCCAATTGATAAAATCATTCCAATTATTAAGGATCATGGGGCTTTAGCATGTGTAGACGCCACGTCTTCGATGGCTGGAGTTAAACTTGAAGTGGATAAACTTGGAGTCGATGTATGTTTAGCATCCGTACAAAAATGTTTCACTATACCACCTGGATTAGCACTTTGTTCCATTTCTGAAGCGGCTATAGAAAAAACTTCCCAAGTTAAAAATCGAGGTCTGTATTTTGATTTTGAAGAGATGCTCAAGAAAAACAAATCACATCAAACACCATCAACACCTCCAATACCTCAAATGAGGGCTTTAGAATCCCAAATAGATCATATTTTGAATAAAGAAGGTTTAGAAAACCGATTTGAAAGGCATGCTAAATTAGCTAAGCGTACACAAGAATGGGCTAAATCTTTAGGCTTTGAAATGTTCCCTAATAATGAGAAATATTATTCAAATACTGTATCCACGATGAGAAATTCAATCGATATCGATATTTCCAAAATGGTATCCAATTTACTCGGTAAAGGATATAGAATCGTTAATGGATATGGATCCTTAAAAGATAAAACATTCAGAATCGGTCACATGGGTGAAATTATCCTAAAGGATTTGGATAAAATGCTAAAGGTTCTTTCTGAGATTGTAGAAGGATTAAAGTAAAATTATTTTTTTATCTTTTTTTGTAGTATTATATTAAAACAACAACTAAATTAACCTCTGATATTTTAGAGAAAACTAAAGTTTCTCTTGTTTAAGTAAACCAACATCACTTAAACTATCTCCAAGCAATAAAAAACCTAAAACTGCTATTAAAATCATTAAACAAGGATAAAATAGTGCCCAGGGTGCATACATTAGTCTGCCTTGATATGTCAATACAGTTGATATGTCATATCCCCACTCAATCCATCCAACTTCATTTGCACCACTATAAAAAAAGTTACCACCAAATCTTAAAAAACCTAATACAGCTAAACTTAATATATTTCTACTAATATTATAACTAGCTGAAATAATAACCGAATGCCAACAGTTAGGTAAAATATGCCTAAAAAGAATCCTGAAGTTTTTTGCTCCCACAACTTTTCCAGCAGTAATATAAGGAAGTATTTTTTCTTTTGTTACATTAGTTCTCATTATACGGGCAAAATATGGAATCCCTATAATACTATATATAATTATCAAGATTACAAAATCCCCTCCCCAGATAGTTATGAAGATAATAGCAAAAATAACACCTGGAAAAGATAAGATGATATCCATAATTCTCATGACTATTGCATCCAGCCAGCGACCATAATATCCTGAGAGGGCCCCAATTAGGATTCCAAGTAAACCTGCGATAAGTGTAGAAGTTAAGGTAAATAGTAGAACCGGGGCTGTGCCAAAAATGAGTCTAGCTAAAATATCAAGACCAAGAAATGTTTGTCCTAATGGGTGTTCAGGAGACGGGGGTGCATACCATTCAATATCAATATTCAATCCCGTGTAAGTAGTTGCCTCCACAAAAGTATAGGGTGAGAGCCAATGTTGAAATACTGCAATAGTACAAAGTATTGTTATTGTGCTGATTCCAATGATAAACATAGCTGATTTATACCGATATCGACGACTAATTGTAGGATTTAATAACTCATGTTGTCGCTGACGCTCGTTTAAATCCTCCAAATTAGATCCTGGAATAAAAAGGAATTTAAGATTATGTAGTGTCCATGATATTACTAATTTGAAAAATTTATTCTTTAAATTAGACCTTTTAAACCTTAAAGCTATTTTTGTAGCACTGAGCTCGCTTTTTTCTCTTGTCTTCCAAAGTCCATAGGTAAATATAAATAATAATATAAATCCTAAAACAACCAAGATTAATCCCAAGAAAATGTTTTCATAACCAAAAAGATCAAGGATTAATGCTAGAGCTAATCCGAATGTTGAACCACAAAGAAACCCAAGAATCTGCAAAAAGTATTTCATGACTATTTCATAAGTGAAATAAAAATTAATTTATTAATATAACCTATTTGAATGTATCCATAATTGTCTAACAAACAATTTTTGGAAATATTTATATTTACTCTTTAATAACGTAAATCGATGGGATTTTTAAAATTCGTCATCCGGAGATTAGTTATATCGATTGTAACAATATTCGGTATTATTATGATTATTTTCTTTCTTTCAAGAGCTTTACCGGGAGATCCGGTATGGTTTAGATTGCCTGCTAAAGCTACAATGGAGGATTATTATATTGAGCGGGCTAGATTAGGTCTTGATAAGCCTGTTATATACCAATTTTTTGTTTTTATGTCTGACTTATTAACGGGAAATTGGGGGTTTTCTTATGTAATTGCAAAGAATAGTGAAGTTTGGTCTTTAATAGTATTATATTTACCAAGAACGATTGAAGTCATGCTTATTAGCATGTTTATAGCAATAGGATTAGGTATTATGTTTGGTAAAATAACTGCGAAAAGAGTTAATTCATTGTGGGA
Source organism: Promethearchaeota archaeon (assembly GCA_030667705.1). GTDB lineage: Archaea > Asgardarchaeota > Lokiarchaeia > Sigyniarchaeales > SOKP01 > SOKP01. The sequence goes on from DAOUVJ010000077.1 coordinate 9,971, forward strand.
TTATTTTATTAGATTTTCCACGTATCTCATCCTTGCTGTCCCAGCATTTGTAATTATTATTTTTTTTGTTTTATTATATGTTAATTCTCCTTACAAAATTTTTCCACTCTATGGTTATAAAACCATATTCTATCCTGATCCAACTTTTATTACGGGATTTCCATTAATTGATAGTTTATTAGCTAATGAACCGTGGTTATTCCTAGATTTAGTATGGCACTTAATACTTCCTGTGGCAACAATGACAATTGTGCAAATGGTTGCTATTATTAGACAAACCAGATCAAGTCTTTTAGAAACAATACAAATGGATTTTATAAGAACTGCAAAGGCTAAAGGATGTTCAAATAAACAAATCATTAATAAACACGCCCTTAAAATCGCTATTCCTCCCGTAATTACAATATCAGCAATGGGATTTCCGATAGTTATGGGAGGCATGATTGGAGTAGAAGTAGCATATCATTTTGTAGGTATAGGATACATATTCAGAGAGGCTGTTAACTACCGTGATTATTCAGTTTTAATTGCGATAATCTTTCTATTTGCTCTTATCGTTATTCTTTTTAATTTCTTAACAGATGTAATAGTTGGATTTCTCGACCCAAGAATCCGATTTAAATGAATTTTAATTTAAAATTTAAATGAAAGAATAAAAAAATATATAAAGTTAGGCGCTAAATTTAAATTTATAATTATTATTATTGGATTCAATCATGAATATTAGAGATTTATTTAATAGGAAAAAATTAAGATGCGATGACATAATTTCAATAACCTTAATATTAAGTATCTTTGTTCTATTAGTATTTTTTAGATTAATTGTGTTTGTATCTATGATGTTTTATCCTTTTGCTTCGCTTTTTCTTTATGGGATATTTTATGTCTATAAAGGTTTGGTTAAGAAAGATAGAAATCTTAACATTAGAGTGCTTAGATTAATTCTAGGTATTGTGTCACTCGCATTTTCCACTTTCATGATATTACTAATTTTTTCATATCCTCATATTACTATAAGTTATGTAATATATTTTCTTTCATTACCTGCTTTCTTTATAGGATTAGCCGCCATTCTAAAAGGGTCTATTGTAGAAGTTTACACCCCTATTTATCGAAAATTAAACATATTAATCGGGTTTTTAACTTTTTGTATTACTTTTTTGGCGCTTTATTATGCAGAAACATACTTCATATTATCGTTAATCTCTCTATTAATTTTTCTTATCTTAAATGGAATTTTAAGATTTGGTCTCTATTTGAGTGAATATGGGTTATCAATAAGATATTTAGAGAATATTAGATTGGTCTTTTATATCATGGATAACCTTCAACTGGTTAATCCAGAAGAAGAGGTTCAAAGTTAATTTATTTACCCCTGAACCCGTTTACATCCCAGAAAGAAAATAAAAGTTTTATTCTATACTTTTTTAGAAATTTATAAATTTTTAGCATACTGTTTTCATAATATTAAATAATAACATAAATGTGATCCAAAATGAAGATTTTAATAAGTGACAAGCTTAATGAAGCAGGTATTCGAATATTTGAAGATAATGGATTTGAGACAGTAAGAAAATTTACTATTTCTAAGGATGAATTGCTGAATGAAATTGCTGAATATGATGGTGTTGTTGTCAGATCAAGAACTAAATTAACTGCTGATATTTTAGAGAATGCTAAAAATCTTAAAGTAATAGGAAGAGCAGGTGTTGGTCTAGATAACATCGATCTAAAGAAAGCTGAAGAATTAAGCATTACTGTATTAAATACGCCAGAAGCACCTTCAATTTCAGTAGCGGAATTAGCACTTGGTTTGATGTTTGCTTTAGCAAGATATTTAACTGTAGCAGATAAAACCACGCATCAAGGTGAATGGAATAAGAAAGACTACTTAGGGTATACACTTCATGGTAAGAAGTTGGGTTTGATCGGTTTTGGTAATATTGCTAAACAATTAGCAAAGAATGCTATCTCATTAGGAATGAGCGTTGGGGTTTATTCAAGATTTAGTAAGGGTCAGGCTGCTATTGATGAAGCTAAAAATATTGGATGTGAGATTTATCCCTCTGTAGAAGATGCATTGAAAGATGCACAAATAATCTCTCTTCACCTTCCCGCATCTACACACACAGAAAATATCATTAATGAATCCATGATCAAATTGATGAAGCCAAATTCGATTATTATTAACACTGCGAGAGGAAAACTAATAGACGAAAAAGCTTTAATTAAGGCATTAACTAATAAAGAAATAGGTGGAGCTGCTTTGGATGTTTATAGAGAAGAACCCTTGAAGGATGAAAATCTAATAAATTGCTTAGATAATCTAATTCTCACACCTCACATAGGAAGTCAAACAAATGAAAATCAAGTTGGAGCAGCAACGATGATTGCAGAAAAAATGGTGCATTTTCTAAAGAAATAAAATGAAAAAATTATTTTTTTTGTAAATCGTGAAGAATTAATCCAGATAACACTTTAGGATCAAACCATGTAGATTTTGGTGGCATGACACCTCCCAGATCTGCGATAGTTTCCAAATCCTTGATATTAACAGGATATAAATTAAAAAATATGTCATTTCCTTTTTCTGTTATATATTTTTCCATATCAAGAGGATTCTTTACGCCTCCTACAAAAAATATATTCTCATCAGCTCTAGGATCAGAAATGCCTAAAATTGGATTCAAAACTTTATCTTGAAGTATAGCAACGTCTAGACTATCACGTTTTGATTTGAAATCCATATCTTTCACATTTAATTCATACCACTTTCCTTTCAGACACATTGCTATTTGATTTTTTCTTTCTGGATCAAAAGCGCTATCTTTTTGCTTAATCTCATATATCTCTTCCAATTTTTTCAGAAAATCTTCGATATTCATCGGTAATTTTTTAATCACTCGATTATAAGGTAGGATTCGAATTTGATCGTCAGAGGCAACATAAGAAAGGAGATACTGCCAAGGTTTCTCTATTTCTTCCTCGTCAATTCCACTTAATTGTTTTTTACGGTATTCAGCAGCACTTGCGGCGCGATGATGCCCATCTGCGATATAGACTTTCTCATTTTTAAACAATTGAGTCAAATTTTCAATAATATTCGTGTCAGTCTCTTGCCATAAAATATGTTTATAATCATTCTTTGAAAAATTGAATATGGGATCCTTCTTCTTGATTTTTTCAATTGTTTTTTTAATTTTTTTGTTTGCTGAAAACACACTCCACACAAGTCCCGCAGCTACATTAGTAGATATGATATGATTGGTTCGGTCTTTAAGGGGTTTGTCTCGAGTATGTTCATGTTTTACAATCTTTCCCGCCTCATAATCTTTTAAAGATAAACCCATAATAAGACCTTGATGACTAAAAATTTTTGATTCTTGCCTATATACAAAAATGCTTGGTTGATTTTCTTTGATTATCACTCCTTCATCTTTATATCGTTGATAGGCTTTAGCTGCATTATCATATATCTCTTCTCCATTACCATCAGGTAAGATAAGATGAATTAGCGAGTTAGGATTAAGTTTTAATTTTTTTTCTTCCTCATTCCCAATCACATCATAAGGATTCGATGTAAATCCTTCTGGCTTTTTTGGTAAATAAGGCTTTAAAGGAGATATTTTAACCATAATATGCATTAATAATGGTATCTGCTTAATAAAATAGTTTCTATTTTAGGTTAAGGTTAAAAAAAGATATAATGCTATAATTTTGCTCTTTCTAGGCTCAATAATTCCCTTTTAAGATTTGTCTCCCATTCTTTATCAGAATTTTTTCCCATAAATCCACCGATCTGTCCATTTTTCTTTAAAACTCGATGACAAGGGACAATTAAGGGGATTGGATTATTTTTGCAAGCATTTCCTATTGCACGATATGCTTTGGAACCGATTTGAGTTCCTATTTCATAATACGATGTAGTTTCTCCAGGTTTTACCTTAATCAGAAATTCTAATACTTTAAAAGCAAATTCTGATTTATATTTGCTTTTAAGATCGAGGTCTACATTTAATTTTTGTATTTCAGCAAATAGATCAACAAGTTTTCCAGAAAAATGATCGCTGAATAACTTTTCAACTTTTTCAAGCATCTCCTGCTCAACAATATTGGAAGTATCAGCAGTTTTTAATTCTTTAACTTTGGTTACTTTTACAATTTCATTTTTATCTTTAAACATTGTCAATTCGTGTAGTAGTATTGCTTTAGTGCTGTTTTGATAGTCATATTTCAAGAA
>DAOUVJ010000061.1 GCA_030667705.1 Promethearchaeota archaeon
CGGTTCCAGAACGATCGTTCCCTTGCATGGTGTTCTCTAGACAACCAACACAAGCATAGTCCCAAGCGTCTTCCTTGGGTATTCCCTCTTTGATCATTCCAGCAATGCTCCGCTCATCAAAATTAATAAGAAATGGTGCTCCTTGTGATCGAGAAACCATTTTGACAATTTTATCTAGTAACTTTTCAGGGCTCGCACGACAAAGACGGATATTGGGTTTCGGTTCCAAGATAGGACTCCATTCATCAATTACATCCAAAATCGTATATGTTAACTCGTTCGTTAAATCTTCACCTTTAGGACCACATCCACTTAATGTCATTAATTGCCCGAACGCTGCTGTTATACCTTGTTTTCCTACCATGATTTGAGCATCATAAGCGGTATTACAATGAAACCAGAAGCTTCCCAAAATATCTTTAGCAAACTCTTTGGTTATATTTTTTTCATCCAGCACATCTTTCTTGTATAAGTCCCAAAGATGCTGATCTGTTCTGCCAAAAGATATTCCTGGTCCGGGATATGATTCTTCAGACATTATCAACATGTGAGTGAGCCAAAGTGCTTGAATACCTTGCCAAAAGGTTTCAGCGGGCTCCCATGGGACGTGCTCTAAATTTTTTGCCATTTGTTCTAATTCTTCAACGCGTTCTGGTGTGGAAGCATTTTTTTTTAGAGATCTACATTCTTCAGCATATTTTTTTGCTAATTTTCTTGGAATCTCTGCAGCCTTTATCATTGCTCGAAGTTCTGCTCCTTTCTCAGCATTTTTCTCTTTTTGGCTCAATTTTTCATATTCGCTTGTTGCCATTTCATAAATGTACTTGAATCCACGTTTTATAATTGTTTTATGGTCAGGAATTAAATGACCGCCAGTTGCTCCAACGTTTCCAAAGCCAGATTTATGATATTTAAAGAATTTTAGGCGTGTTTTGATGTTTTTCTTCCAATGCTTTTTAGCTTCTTTTTGTGTCAAGCATTTACTTAGCTGTGTGTTGAATCTCCCGCCCGCAATAAGATCATTTTCGGATATAATTTCATGTGGTATATGATTTACCAATACTTCCTCAAAAAAGATCATCCTTCGTTCAGGTAGTGATAATTTCCAGAAATTATCGGGTAATTCCACTTGTACTGCCATGGAACGTAATGAACTTTCAAATACACCCTTTCCTTTGTTACCTATATAGAAATGTGTTTCTGGAGCAACATAATAATCACTTTCGTTCCATATAATATCCCAGTCGGTTCCCGTGGTAAACGCCATGTACTGGTTTTTCCATTCTCTTTCATCACCTTTAAAATAATAATCTCTCATCCACTTTGATCGGGGAGACAAATCATGTGGTTCAGCAATCACGTATTTTTTACTTTTAGAATCACTCAATTTAATCACGCATGGAAATAAATTTACTATATAATTAATACGATAACGTAGTTTTAAAATTTCTACTTATCTTAAATAAGGAGTTATTTAAATATCCCATTAACAACCTCACGTAAATAAAATAAGATACCTAAATTAAGTTAATGAATCATTCGACATTAATGTAAAAAAAGTTCACTAGATATCTCCAAATCAATAAAATGTATTATCTTGAGAATATCTGGATATGTACAAAACATCTTGAAACTTCTGTTTCACGAAGAAATAAGTATATCAGTAAAAATAAAAATAAAAATTAATTATAATTAGATTATCCCACGGAAACATATATTGATGAGAAGAACGTGGTAAACATCATCATGAATAAGATTAATCCAGTAATGATTAATGATATTTTCCGAGTATTTTCATCGATCTTGTCATTTACAGCAAAAGAAAGGAATCCAACAAGTACAAATACTAGACCTATATTAACTCCAACGCGGGCTAGGTTCATAAAAATAACGTCTTGAAATTCCATCCAATTTCCAATTCTATCAATTTCCTCTTGTCGCTCAATGAAATCAGTATATCCATAGTCACCATTCCAGTAGCTTAATTCATTTTCTTGATTTGCTAGAGCTTCCCATTGTCCAGCATTGTCAGAAATAGATCGACTGACCATCATCATCATTCCAAATAAAATAGCTATGATTAAGCCGTAAATTATGAATTTAGCTGCTCTATTTTTATCTAGTAGTGGTAATTTATCGAAAAGAGATGCTTTTACTTGTTTTTTTTCCATTATAAAAGTCCCCTCCCTGTTTTTTTAAGGTATCCAACGGTTCCTAAAATCATTATAGCTACTAATGCACCCACTCCAATCAGAATTAACAATGTTTCTACGATATCTCCTGGTCCATCTATCTTTATTACTAGATCAAAAAAAATATTAGGCCCACCAGAATTTGTTCCAGAAACAATAACCACATAATCTCCCGGTACGGATCTCAAGTAAAGTCCCGAAACTTCTCCAGCAAATTCAATATACCAATATCCTTCATTGCTTATAGATCTTATATCATCCGAGCTTGCTTGATTTGATGGTGGTTGACCAAATGCAAATTGTGAATAAATAAAGTATTTTTCTCCCGTGATAGATCCAGGAGCAGTTGAGGATTCATATTCCTGATCATAAGTTGCTTTTCCTAAAATAATTAAGTCAGCAGTAACATTCTCAGTTGATACAGAAAATTCTATTACAATTTTTTGACCTTTCGAAAGCGTAAAATCATATGCAGTAGCATTTTGAATATCATCGTCACTAGTAGCAGAGATAGTAAATGATTGATCAACTAATGTTATTTTATTCATAAATAAACCAAGAATTGGCCCGAGGATGATTAAAAGTACACTGATTAAAACAAGAATTTTGATTTTTTTTTCCATTATTATCCTTCCAATTTAATGTTAAAAGTTTTTTATAGATTTAATTTACTCATATTTACCCATATACATATAAAAATTTGTAGTTTAACAGTTTACTTTTAATAAAAAAAAAATAAAAAAAAATTTCAAATGATAAAATTTAAACTACATCAAAAATCAATATTATAATATTGTATTATTATTATTATCCGAATTGAATTGGGGTAGGATGTAATGGATGAATATAAGTGTGAAATATTAATAATCGGTGCAGGTCCAGCGGGATTGAGTGCTGGGGTGTATTGTGGTAGATCAAATAGAGATACAATAATTTTAATTGGAAAAGAATCTTCAGCTTTGGGAAAAACTAAAGAAATTAAAAATTGGTTAGGAGAACAAGATATTTCAGGACCGGATCTCTTGAAGAAATTTACCTCCCATGCTGAAAGTCATGAAAGTGTGCGATTAATTAAAGGAGATGTCATATCTCTCATGATTGGAATGGGCATGAACATGGTATCAACAAGAACAGCAAATATATCATCTGATGTTATCATCATTGCTACTGGTACAGGAGAAAGGAAAGAAGTTATTAAAAATGAGAGTAGTTTAATTGGCTATGGTGTTTCATATTGCGCATTATGTGATGGTCCTTTATATAGAGAAAGAGAAGTCTATCTTTATGGAGATGATGAGGAAGTTTTAAAAGACACATTAACACTTCATCAAATGGGATGCATTACTCACGTTATAACTAAAGTTAGTTTTGAAGAACTCCCTGAAATAGCTAAAGAACTTAAAGAAAAAGGAATTGAAGTTATCGATAAAACAGAAATAGTGGAAGCCATATCAAACGCAGATGGAGTGATCCAAAAGATCAAAGTTAAGCCTGTTGATAAAGAATTGACTGAAGATGACGAATTGACAGAGTATGATTTAAATTGCTTATTTATTTTATCTCATGTCCCTTCTAATTCAATTTTTAAGAAAGCTGGAATAGAATTAGATGAAAATAAAAACGTGAAAATTGACGAAAATCAACAAACAAACATTAAAGGTGTTTATGCTGCAGGAGATGTAACTGGGGGGTTGTATCAAGTCGTATTTGCTGCGGCTGAGGGTTCCCGCGCAGGAATTAATGCTTGTAAATATCTCCGTCAAATAAAAAAGGAATAAGTTTCGATATTTATCTACTCATTCTCTACTCACTCTCTTTAGTGATATTACCTATATATTACAAGGTATTATGTAATATCACGATGTCATTTGATTATTATGGAAGGATATAAATTTTCTGATTTCATAGGTGATTTCTTAATTAGTAAAGAAGTCGAGGAGGGTTGCGCAACTTCTACAATAAAAGCATACCGCTATGATTTAGAAAAGTTTGTTAATTTTGTTGGAGATATTGAGCTTGAATCACCGGTTATCAGACAAAGGATAAGATTATTCCTCAAAAAATTGAAGGATTTAGATTACACTAAAAAAGGAATTAGTAGAAAGATTGCTTCAATGCGTTCTTACTTTAAGTTTCTTACTTTAAATGAATTTATCTCAAAAAACCCGATGAGTACAATAAAATCACCAAAAATTAAATTAGAAGAAAGTCTACCGAAATTTCTTGATTTACAAGATATCGAAACCATATTTGAGAAATTGAAAGATAAAGAATTATTTAATTCCAGAAAAAGCGACCGTTATTATCTCATTATTAGATTACTATATTCTACGATGGCCAGAGTAAGTGAATTATGTAATATTAAGATTCAAGATGTAGATTTTAATGAGGGATATATTAGATTAAGAGGAAAGGGTAATAAAGAGAGAATAGTTCCTGTTGATCAGAAAACTCTAGAGATTTTCAACGATTCACTTCAAAATAGAATTACTTATGAAGAAGAGGATTACTTGATAGTGAATACTCGAAATCAACAAATGAATCCTCGAGTTGTTCAACAAGATATTAAACTGATAAAGGAGAGATGCGGATTTTCAATTAACAAAATAATCACGCCTCATGTGTTTAGACACACTGGAGCAACTCATTTAAGAAGATCTGGCATGGATATTAGTGAATTGCAAGATATTTTAGGCCATAGTTCGCCAAACACTACAAGAATCTATGCGAAAAATGATATCACAAAATTAAAAGAATCTTATACAACAATGCATCCTCTCAATAATGGTCGTTTTTAGATTCATTTGAGAGATCATGCTAATATTCCAAATATTCACTACTATTTTTAAATCTTTAATTTAACTATTGGTAAATAATTTTATTAACAACATCAATATTATAAAATTAATAGGATGGGAAAGTTTAAACTTAAAATATCCTATTATAACTTATCAAACTATAATTTAAACAATAAGTAGCAGTTTATCATGGACGAGGATCTGTTTAGGAAAGAATTCATGAAGAAATCGGTATTTAAACAAGCGAGTTCGCTTGATTTTAGTTATGTACCAGATAAATTATATTGTCGAGACGACACTATTAAAAGTCTTATTTTTAATTTTCGACGTATTCTAGAGGAAAAAGAACAACCTTCCATTAATTGCCTCCTCCTTGGAAAAGGAGGTATCGGCAAGACTGTTACTGCGAGATATTTTGGAAAAATGTTTAGGACTGTCGCTTTAGAAAAGGATGTAAATATATTTATAGAATATTATAATTGTATTAACTTTCGCTCCAAAAGTAAGATAATCCGAGAGCTACTCGCAAAATATACCCATGGTTCAGGAAGGGGATTTTCAGATGATGAGGCTTTGAAATTAATTCTTACAAAATTAGTCAATGATCAGGGTTACATGCTTCTTATTATTGACGAGGCCCATCTGTTAAAACCTGAAGAGGTCCTTGCGTTTCTTGACATTGCAGAGACCTTTGGTCATCAGAATGCCAAACTCTCAATATTATTAATAAGTAGAAATAGAGATTGGATGAGAATCGAAACGGAAAGAATCTTGAGTAGATTAAATGATAAAATCACGCTCAGTCCATATAATTTCGAGGAAGCCATGACAATTTTGCAATATAGAGCAGAGTTAGCATTCAAAGAATATGTATTGAATGAGGAATTACTCACAATTGTTAGTCAAATTGTTGTAGAACATAGTAATTTGAGACACGGCATAGAAATTTTTAGAAAAAGTGGATTTAAAGCAGATAAAGAAGGATTAGATCATATAACGGCCGATTTAATTAGAGCAGCGTCAAATGAAGTTTACCCCACATTCAGAGCAGACGTTGTAGACCAGCTAAATGACCAAGAATTATTAGCACTTTACGGAATCACTAGGTCATTAATGAGCGAGGATTATGCAGTTGTTGATGATGCTTTTGAGGAATATCAAGCAGTTTGTGAAACGTATGATGTAGAACCTCATGTAAAAATGTCATTTAGAAAATACGTGCGTCAACTTAACTTATTAAAAATAATTTCATCAAAAACAGTTCGAATAGAAGAAGCGGAAAGAGGGAGACACTTAGAAATCACGTTATTAGACATACCTGTAGAAAAACTAGAAGAACTACTCATTGAGATATTTGATGGGAAATATAGTTGAGTAGAAAGCCTTTCACACCAATAAATATCTTATTCATTTCATTAACTATTTATAAATCTATGAATTTCCTTTTTTGGGATATTATAGGTTTATTTAAAGATGGAAAAAACAAAAGTTCTTCTTACAGGAGCTTCTGGAACTGTAGGAAGTGATATTTTTAAAGAATTATTATCACGATTGGATCTCTATGATATAAGATTATTTTTGAGACCTTCAAAAAAAAATAAAAAACGGTTTGTACCTTATTCTGATAAAGTTGATCTTATATATGGAAGTATTGAAAATTATGAAGAAGTAAAAAGAGCAATAGAAGATCAAGATGTGGTCATTCATTCTGCTGCTGTTATTCCTTCTGCATCGCATTACAATCCCGAGAGTGTTACTCTTGTAAATGTTGAGGGGACAAGAAATATCATTAATACAATGTTACTTCAGAAAAAACCACCGAAATTAGTATACACATCTTCGATAGCGGTTTATGGAGATCGTGTAGAAGATCCAAATATCATAATAACAGATCCTATTAAAATTTCTCCAGGAGATCGTTATGCAGAATCAAAAATTGCCGCAGAGCATCTAATCCAAGAATCTGGATTGGAATTTGTTATTTTTAGATTATCTTATTGTGCCTCGACTGCCATGTTGAAATTTAGACCAGTTATGTTTGATATTTCACTAAAAACATCAGTAGAAATTATTGATACTAGAGATGTAGCTTTGGCTTTAGTAAACGCTATTGGAACTCGTGAAATTTGGGGTAATATTTATAATTTAGGTGGGGGAAAAGATTGTCAAATAAAATTTGGGGAACACATAGACGATATGTTAGAAATAATAGGATTTGGTCGGCATTTTTTCCCTGAAAAAGCCTTTGCGAAAAAAGATTCTCATTGTGGTTTCTATGACACCAAAGAAATCGAAGAAATACTCAGATTTCAAAATCATGACTTATCAGATTTTTATGCAGATGTGAAAAGATGGATTGGATTTAAGAGACATCTTGTTCCCTTAGTTAGACCCATTATTAGGTGGATTCTATTAAAAAGATCCAAATATTATAAAGCGAGTAAAAAATAATAGCATATTAATTTTTAGATTCTGTCTTCTTTCGAAACCAGGGAATCAAAGCAGATACTTGTTCTATATACTTGTCATAAGAAGGTTTGGTGCGGAGATTCCTTTTTTCCATTAGAGGGATACTAATTCCAATAAAAAGAATAGTAATAGATAGTGGTCCAATTATAAATCCCCAAAATAACGGATTAGAAGCAAATGAAAAAAGAAAAAGACCCCACCAAAACGTTACTTCTCCAAAATAATTAGGATGTCTTGAATAAGACCACAGTCCCGTTTTAATGAATTGTTCTTGGTTTTCTCTATTGTTTCTAAACTTATATGATTGTTTATCTGCCAGCGTTTCAATAATTATAGCCCCTAATGTAATGACAATAGCTACAAGATCAATTATTCCAAATGGATTGATTTCTACAAACATTATGGGATAAAATGATAAACAACCAAGGTAAACTAATAAAGTGGGCATTAATTGTAAACCAAATAAATTAATAAACCAAAATGATTTCTTTTCTCTCCTTTCTGTATAACGCCAGTCTTCGTGATTCAAACCTCTCCATTGTCTGGCCCAATTAAATGTCAAGCGAATGGACCATGCAGAAACTAATATCAAAACAATAGTTTGTCTTAATAAATCATAATGTGAAGCTACAGGACTGAAATAATAGAAGAAAATTATAATAGGAGGAGCTACACTCCAGTACGGATCATACAAACTAACATTCTTAAAAAATATACTAAATACGAAAATTATCATTGTCGCTGAAATATCAGCAATTAGTATCCTTATCAAGAAGGAGAGATTAGAGAAAAAAAACCAGGTTGTAATGGCTACCATAAATGCTAAGCAGTATGAGATAAAGCAAACTACATGTGCTATAATAAGATCTTTCTTTACATCCATGATGATTATCTTCCATAAACAATTTTATATATCTAATAGATAAACGGTACTAATGCTTTACGGTTTTTAGGATAGTCTGGGAATGTCTCTAAATACCAAAGGTGATTTGATCGAGCTCTTGGTGAGAGATTTGCTATTGTCCAAGCAACAAAAATTAATCCCGGAAACGACCATGTCAATACTGCCCAGCCAGCCCACTCAGTGATTTCTCCCAAATAATTTGGACAACTAACGTATTTATACATGCCGCCATGAGGAATTTTATATTCAGTTTCTCCTGGTTCTCTAAGATTTCGAATGATGTGATCTGCTTGAAGGTTGATAATAAATCCACTAATAAAGATAATTATCCCGATTATAAACATTGGAGATAATAACCATTCAATTGAATAAGGATCTGCAAGTGTATTTATCCAGCGAGCTTGAAGGTAAGTGTTGGCTCCATTAAAAATCATTCCAAACAGCATGATTGTTACTGGCATTGGTTGAACTGCCCGAATTAAGAATGGAAAAATAAAAGTGCGTTGTCCATAATGCAATAACCACATGAAGAGAAATGTAATCCTAACAACATTAAAAGGATTATCTCCTATTAAATAAAGAAATACATAAATCAAAACTGTTGGAAGCTCCATGATAAACCAACCTAACTTATTATTAATATTTGGGCCCCATTTCTTACGAATATGCTGTCCATACGGTGCCGAAACGAAAAAAAGCAAAATAAATATAGCTATTGCTGAAAAACCGAAAAACCACATGAGTAAATTAAATAATACTAATTCATCCAATAATATCCACCTAATTTTGGTAACTAAATTAAATGTATATTAGATCATCTTCTATAGTTATAAAACTTTAACTAATGATAATAATTACAAGTGTAAGATTATTAGAAATTGAGAAGAAATTGAACTTCTTTAATGGTCGTTATTATTTTGTAGTTCTATGAATCATATTCAATATGTTTCTTTTTCTGATTTACTTTTAGAATACCAATCAAGCCATTCCTTTCTACGACTCTTTGATTTTTGCATATCATCATCACCAGAGGAATGCTCAGAACGTACTTTTTCCCAATAATGATCAAGTTCGTATCTAGTCAGAGATAAACCACACGAATTACAAACCATTTGCCGATTCATTGGGTTAAATGTCATCTTTCCAGCAGAAGGTTCGATCTGAACCTCTCTTTCCGGCGCACTCTGGACATCTAGCCATAAATAAACACTATTTTTTTTCTATTTATTTCTAACACTAATAAATAAATAAATGAAATGTAAAATAATTTTGGTTTCTATGAAACTTAATACTTAGAGATTTTCTATGTATAATTATAACTAAGATTTTTGCTTATAGTAATAATAACAATAATATATAGCCATAGAAGTTGAATAAAATCTTGAAGTCAGATGTATATTTTTTTACTGCTCGTTCTCAGTCTCATGAACAGAGCATGAGTAAAGTGAAGGGCCCTCTATCATTGAAAAAACTTGGATTTGAGGAAAAAATTAGAAGTGGAGATAAAGTAGTCGTAAAAACTCACTTTGGAGCGCTTGAAAACACGAGATATTTAAGACCTTCATACCTTCGATTTCTATGTGATTATATAAAAGAGCTAGACGGAATTCCCTCATTAGCAGAATCTTGTGGATGGGGTTTGCCTGAACACATATCTGGTAAGCATACAGAATATAGCGGTAGAGCCAATGAAGAAGAATATTTAAGCGTCGCTTTACAACATGGATTTACAAGTGAAACGATGGGAGCACCAATTCTCATGCTTGATGGAGTTGATGGAACAGATTATGAAATTCAAAAAATAAGTGGAAAAAATTTCAAGGAAGTTTTAGTTGGGGGTCGCTTACGGGAATTTGATTTTCTTGTTTTAGCCACTCATTTTAAAGGACATTCAGGAACTGGATTTGGGGGCGCAATTAAAAATTTGGGCATTGGGTGCGTGAGTAAAGGGGGAAAGGTACAAGCACATATGAGCAAGAAATTCTCCCTTAAATATGAAAAATGCGTTCTAGATTGTGAGAAATGTGTTGATGTGTGTCCAACTAAAGCTTTATCAAAGGGTGATGATAGAATATTGAAAAAAGATTGGGATAAATGCAGATATTGTTATTTGTGCAGATCTGTTTGTGATCAAGGCGTATTTGATATTGGAAATTCCACGAACGAGGAATTTATTACCCAGATGGTTGATAATGCTAAAGGTGTGATAGAATATTTCGGTGATAACAAAATGTTCTACATCAATTATGCTATAGATATCACTTGGCAATGTGATTGCGGTTCTTCTGATGTTCCTTTTGTTCCAGATATTGGGATATTATCATCCTTGGACCCCGTCGCATTAGATCAAGCATGTGTGGATTTAACTCATGAATCAATGATTAATCCTCATTCAATTCTTTCTGTAGTTAAGAATCTTCCAAAAAATGCTAATAATGAATGGTTTTCTTACATCCCTCGTTTTGATCCAAGCTCCGGAAAACTTGATCTTAATGAGGATGGTAATATTTCGAAACACTGGGAGATTCAACTTAAAGTTGCCGAAGAATTAGGATTAGGTTCAAGGGATTATAACTTAATTAATGTTGATATTGAGAGTTCAAAGTAAACGTATTTTCTTTTCTTGATAATTTGAAAATAGAAAAATGAAAAGAAAATAGGAGTTTTATTTCAACTAGCTACATTCAAGCCCAAGAATGCAATATATGGGAGACGTGCATTTCCCGAAAATTCCCTTTCTTTTGAGATGAAAAGGCAGTTTTTAATCATTTCTAAAACATTGCCGCTGACATTTCCTAATTTAATTGGTGTGCTAAGTTCGCCGTTCTTGATATAATAACCATTTCGAATTTCAACACCAAAAGAGCCTGAAATTTGATCCGGATTCAACCAAGAAAATTTATTTATGTAATAACCATCATCTATGTTTGAAATCATCTTATCTAATAAAATATCTCCTGCTGCAATATCGTAATTAGTTACTCCATTAACAATGATTCCATTGGCATCTCGTCTTGCATTACCGGTTGAATTCATCTTCTCTAAAACGGCATACTTCTGATCGTATAATCTGTTTTTCAAGACACCCTTCGAAATTACTTCGGTTTTTTGTCGCGCGTTTCCTTCTGCATCCCATGCTCTGGTATTCATTCCACCTTCAAGTAGTCCATTATCGTACATTGTGAAGTTATCACTCGCAACCACATCACCAATATTAGTACTTGATATTTTTTGATAATGTGCTCTGCCCGTAGAATGAAAACCTACAGGAGAGATTGCTTCGTTAAGAACACCAGGAGTAAAAACAACTATAGCTTTATTATTGGGTTTAGGAATTTCAGCGATAAGCGTATCTTTTGCTATTTTTGCCCAATTTTCTACTCGTTTAGATAATTTAAGGTGATCAATTTCTTTAAAATATCCAAAATCCCAATATTCTGCCAATTTTCCACCTTTCTGAGCTTTTAAGGCGTACTCGATGAAAATTGATGTGGACAGAGAATTAAGGTCAACGCCGTTGCTATTTCTCAAATAAACTTGATTTACGTGAATTCTGAAGCGCCCAAATGTTGTTGCAACATCTTTTTGATTACGTGCTTCCGATATTAACTCTTCACTTAATTCTTTTTTTATACCTACAGGATCATTTAGGATTTTTTCATCAGCAGTATTGATGCTATTTATTTTTACCTTCCCAGGGAAAGAATATTTTGAACTTATATTCATCTTTGATAATTTTTGGCATAGATCGATGTTCTTCTCAATTTGTATTGGATCTAGTGAGCTTGAATTTATAACTCCAATACCTGTTTCGTCTGCTTTTTGATCTAAAATTCGTAAAAAGTATTCAAAATTACTTGCTTGTCTTTCATTATCGGGTTCAGTTTTCAGAAAGATTGTTTCGTATAACTTTTGATCAACAAGATAAATCTCGTATTCACTTATACCTTTCTTTTTCAAGCCACTTTCGATTAAATTTAATTTTTCATTTGACATTTTTTCACCCTTGACTAATTAATGCATTGTTTGCTCTTAGATAACTCCCTCCAGACGTAACGGGTACTAAATCTTCACTTCCTTTACCACACGTTCCACCATCTAAGCTAAGTTTATCTTTACTGACAGCATCGATGTTCATTAAAAGATCCAAAACTGCGCCACTTAATGCTGTTTGCTTCAAAATTTTTGTTTTTTCTCCATTTTCTATTAAATATGCTTTCTTTGAAGTACATTGTAGCCCACCTCCTAAAGGATCTTCCATTCCAAAAGAACCATGTACGAGCATGACGCCCTTTTTTATTTCTGAAATCATTTCGTTTAGCTCATAATCTCCCGAGCCAAAGTAAGTACTCGTCATTCTCACGTTAATAGGATGACTGAAACTTTCTCTTCTTCCATTTCCTTGAGGTGTAGCATTAAATTTCTCAGCAGTTCTTCTATCGTAAATGAAATTTTTAAGGATCCCATCCTTTACTAAAAGATTATTTCCAGTACGGATTCCTTCATCATCAAAGAAATAAGAATTAAGTTGATCTTCAATAGAGGGATTATCATAAATAGTACAAGCTTCAGTCGCAACTTGCTTATGTAAGTATTGTTTCAAATAACTTCGGTCTCTTAATACCTGATCTGCTTCTAATCCATGACCAAAACTTTCATGTGCTATTAATCCAGCCATTTTTGGATCTAATATGATCGTAGTTCTCCCCGATGGAGGAACTATCGCGTCTAACATCTCCAAAGAATTTTTAGCGGCTTCTTCTAGCTTTTCATTTGAAAAATAATCAAAGATTTCAAATCCCATCTGACCCGTTTTTATGAATAAGTCATAATCTGCTACGTTTCCTTCTTTTGCAATAGGCAAAACCACAACTCTTGCTCGTGGTAATACCTGTCGCAATTGACATCCTTCATTATTAAAAAATATGCGTTCAGTAAGTGTTTCAGAATAGATTACTCTTACTTGGATGATTCGTTCATCATAAGATTTAACATAATTATATATCTCTCGAATTCTTTTGATTTTATCCTCAATAGGAACACTAGCGGGATCGATTTTGGGTATAACTTCCTTATTGAATTTCCATCCTTCATATGTAGCAATGTTATCTCCTTTGTTTATGGCCTTAGGTAGCTTATCATTGATTAATTTCAAACCATCTCTCTGTTCAAAAGCATACTCTTCCCAAATATCATTGAAAGTTCTAGCCACATAACCTGATTTTTTGGTAGATACAGAAAAATCTTCTGAATCGGGGGTTTTTGTAATTTTTGTAACTGATGTTGAATCATATAAAATGTCAAAATATTGATTCTTTCGATCATAGCTGTTTGTTATCTCTTCAAAATCAGCAAATATCTCTTCGTAAGGTTTCTCACTCATCCTATTTCTCCAAATTTTAAACTTTTTTGTTCAAATAGTTGTCTATAATTAACACAAATAATATTACGAGAAATTTATAGGTATAGCTAATTGATAATAAAAAAAATTAGTAATTGATATAGAAAAGTTACTCTTCTTCAATTTTTTCGAATTCTTCTCTATTTTCACTTTTTTTCGATACTGATGATAAATTAAATCTTTCTTCAAGAAAAGAGAGTCTCTTTTCCAATATAGTCATGGTTTCAATAATATTATTGACAACAGTGTTGATATCTTTTACTTCATTTTGTAGATTCCCCATTTGGTTGAGAATAAATGTCAGCACATTTGGTTCTTCCACTGTTTTCAATAACCATTCTATTATATTTTGGATAAATTGCTGATTATCTAAAGAACTAATTCCAATAGAAGAATGGTTCGTAAAGACATCAATATCTCCTAGAGCCACAACTTTTCCTTTCCCATATTCTGTATATGATGCTATGATTTGTTGTTGCTCTTTTTCTTTTATCCACTGTTCTTTTGATTTACTGAAAACTTCAGACCATAGACCATGTTTTTTAGATTGAAGTAAGGGTCTTGCATCTTTGTTTAAAAATAAGGAACATGTCCCCCCTATTATTAATTCTCTCAACCCATTAGTAATATCGTGTTCAACAAAACTTTCAATTTGAATCATGCTGGAACTCTTTTCGTCATTTTCTTTCATTTCTTTAATTAAATTTTTCTCGAAAAAAATCCCGAAATGATTTCCAGAAATATCATTTAGATTAGTTTTTTGCAGATAATCAGCACCATATTCGCTAACTAGAATTAAACTTCCACCTACTCGGACGTAGTCGCATATTATCTTAATTTCAATATTAGAGAAATAATTATCAATAGGATTACCAATAAAGAGAATGTCAATATTTTGTAGTACTTTATTAGTAATAGCTTCAGTTTCATTCTTTTTTATTTTTAGATTTAATCGTTTAAGAAGAGTATTAAAATTGGAGAACTCATCCTCGTCAATATGTAACATTTCATTATGACAAAGATCAAAAAGAATTGTTTTTTCAAGCATTTTTTCTATAAATCTCAAGCAAATTCAAATATAAAAATTAATCCATTAACGAAAACTTCATATTTATTTCTTAGATTTTTTTAGAAAATTCACTATTGTAAAGTTTTTAAATCTTGATTAATAATAAATGATTGTATGTAATGATTTATGGATAATAATTTAGATACAGTGTAGAAATATGGAAAAAATGCAAAATACGGTTTGCGTATTCGGACTTAGTTATGGTGATGAGGGTAAGGGGAAAATTACAGATTACCTCGCTCAAAAATCAGATATTGTAGTAAGATTTAACGGAGGTAACAATGCAGGTCATACAATAAATGCAAATGGGATAAAATATAAATTTAAACTCATGCCTTCAGGTGCAGTATTGGAAAAAGAAGTTATCATTGCTAATGGTGTTGTGATAGATCCTAAAGTATTATTAGATGAAATAGAGAATTTAAAAAAATTGAAAAAAAAAATCAATTTAAAAATTAGTAGCACGGCACATATCATATTCCCATTTCACATTAAACTAGATGAGCTTGAAGAACTTAAAAAAGGTAAATATAAAGCGGGTACCACGAAGAAAGGAGTTGGCCCAACTTATTCTGATAAAGCAGCACGTTGGGGTATTAGGGTTTTTGATCTGATTCGCCCCGAAATTTTGAAGATTAAACTAAACAACTTATATAGTATAAAAAAAGATCTGATAAGAGTATATGAACCTGATTGGGATGTCGATATTTCCCAGATATATGAAGATTATGTAGAATACGGAAAGATTTTGAAACCCTATGTTATTGACACGGCCTATTATTTGAATAAAGCAATAGATTCTGGCAAAAAAGTAGTTTTTGAAGCAGCACAAGGTAATTTACTATGCATTGATCATGGATTTTATCCCCACGGTACTTCTTCTAATGCCAATGCATTAGGAATAAGTGCTGGTACGGGAGTACCTCCAAAAAAGATTGGAAAAATTATTGGTATTGTCAAAGCTTATACTTCTAGAGTTGGAGAAGGAAAACTGCCAACTGAGCTTTTTGATGAGATATCGACACAAATCAGAGAACAAGGACATGAATATGGAACTGTTACGGGGCGACCTCGGAGAGTTGGGTGGATTGATCTATTTAACATCAAATATGGGATCATGATAAACGGAGTAGATAAACTTGTGATTACATTATTGGATGCTTTAGAGGGCATTAACCCAATAAAAATGTGTGTTGGATATGCTCGGAATGGCGAAAAACTTAATAGCTGGCCAATCCATCCCGAAATAATTGAAGAATGTGATCCCATTTATGAAGAATTTGAAGGGTGGGAGTCCCGCACATCAGAAGAATGGTCGAGAATAGCAAGCGTAGGATATGAAGCATTACCAAAAACAATGAAAACCTATTTAGATGCAATAAAAGAAAAATTACAAACCGAAATTGCTATTATCTCCATAGGACCTGATCGAAATGATACCATTTTTTTAGATCCTTCAATATTTTAGAATTTTCTTTTATTACAATAGTAAGAAGTCTATTTATAGCAAATTAGACCAAATCTATAGACGTTATTTAATGGAGGCCATTCTATTTCAATATCAACGCTTTTTACTGTTTTGTCGACGTCTATCCCTACTGCTTCCATCGAGAATCTTTTTTTATCTGGATAAAGACAAGGTATGTTATCATCATAAGTGCAGTTTTTCCCTTCTTTAAAGCAAATTCTGCAATATCCGTCCCATAAAATAAGCTTTTCGTTGTAAGTTTCACTATAACTTTGTAAAAAAGTAATAATCTCTTTTTCTAAATAATCTCTGACAATATCTTTATGGTAAAATGAATTTCTTATCTTTTCTTCACTGCGTTTTGGAAATTCTAGTTTAATTCTTTCTACTTGCTCTTTTAAATTGAATTCGTAATATATTAGAAAGAATTTTTCGTACTGGGAAACCTTTTCTTTAAGATAAGGTGCCTCTGGTGGGCATGCCCACGAATGTCCATAGTTAGGACACTTATATTTGGA
>DAOUVJ010000058.1 GCA_030667705.1 Promethearchaeota archaeon
AAATATATTTCAATCAAACTATCAATGTTGGTTAAATAATCATGAATAAAAATATTTAAAATATAAATTCCTTTTTTATTATTATTAATTATTATGAAATTTGGAGGAAGACATCCTTTATCAAGCACGTTTTCACTAACCCTCCTCTGAATAATCTATAGTTACAAAAAAGAAGTATCATCATCGTATATTTCAATATTTTCCGTAACGTCTGGATGCTTCAATAAAATGCATGACATTCTCGTAAGGTATGCCTTCGTAAATAACAGTGCTTGGACCGATTATAAAATGCCGATTTTCTTTCAATGCATCCATCAATTCTTTTACGTGATTATAAATCTCTCGTTTGGAACCAAACGGTAAAATATTAGAAATATCTCCGAATCCAATAACCACAAAATCAGGATATTTCTCATTTATTATGATGGGGTCTGCACCTCCTTCCCATCCTTGAAGTCCATTAAAACCAAGCTTTTTCAGAATCGGAACCATGTCAGTTACATCTCCGTCTGAATGTATTTGCACCTTCATGCCCGCATCGGAGATCATTGAGCAAATCTCTTTGTAATATCTCCCAAAGTCTTTTTCCCATCTCTCTGGTGAAATCATTGGTCTACCCTTAAATGCTATATCATCTAGGATATTTATGATGCCTGCACGATTTCCTGAAGCATCAATAATTGCCTGAACCTTAATACGGGTCAATTCTGCAAAGTATTTCACCAGTTCTTGGTATAACTTGGAATTTTTATGATGGTGCATGGCAAAATAATTAAATCCCATTGATTGCCACAAGGTGTCAAAAATACCACCAGCACCAATAACTGGAAAAATATAAGGGGAAATCTCATCGAAATGGTCTAGAATTTTACGGATTCCAATAGAATCATCCACAACTCTTAAAGTTTCTCGTACTTTATTGAAATTCTCTATTGAGAAAAAAAGACCTCTCTTGTAATAACCGAATTGTTTTGAAATAGGTTGACCATTCCAAGACACGGCAACCTTCTGACCATTTTCATCCTCCACTTTTACTCGACTTACCCTTAGACCAGGAGGTACATCCCCAAATATTGACTCAAAACCCACAAAGTTAGCTTCCATGAACCCAGGAATAGAAGATTGAAAAGGTAGCTTTTTGATCAAAAAGTTTTCTTTGTGTAGCCGAATGAATTCCGGACGTAGATACTGGACAAATCTAGGAACATGATCCAAATTTTTCCGTTTATCGTCATCAAAGACCGCTAAATATCTCTCCCTCGCATTCATAATTTTAAGATGTGAAATATTAAACTAAAAGGTTATTAATTAATTAGTCGAAATCTAATCCTTTGACTATTCTATTAAAAAATTGGAATTCAGCAGTAATTTTTTCAGTAATTCAATATTTTCAATATAAAATACCAATTTATATCGTATAAATAGAAGTAATCATGAATTTAGTAGTTGGAAATTTGGTAGATCCCGTATTTAGACCTCCTTCTGAGTGGGATGCTTTATTGATTGCAATAACGAATGGATGCACGCGTAAATGCACGTTCTGCTCCATGTATAGATCCAAAACGTTCTCTATTCGTAAAGATATCGAAGAGATCAAAAAGGATATTAAAATAGCGAGTGCTATTTATGGAAATCGCGCACGTAAAGTATTTTTCGAAGATGGAAATGCATTTGTTGTTAAACCTGAGGTCCTTATTGAATTAACCGAATATTGTTATAAAATTCATCCAAATCTCAAAAAAGTTAGTGCATATGCCCATGCTAAAGATATCATAAAAAAGTCCGATGAAGATTTAAAAAGAATAGCAGATAGCGGATTTACGATGGTTTACGTGGGCGTTGAAAGTGGAGATGATGAGGTTCTAAAAGCTTGTAATAAAGGAACTACACAAGATGAGCTTACTCTTGCAGCTCAAAAATGTTATAAAGCAGGAATATCTTGGTCTGGTATTTTTCTATTAGGGCTTGCAGGTAATGATCCTGAAAAAAGTAGAAAACATGCAATTGAATCTGCTAAATTAATTAACAGAATGGCTCCACCAACACCAATTAATTGGTATGTATCACCTTTAACATTAAGGATTACTCCAGGAACCGAGTTGTGGACACAAAAATCAACAGGAGAATTCCAACCATGTTCTAGTACTCAAATTTTGGAAGAATTATATACAATGATCGAATACACATCAGATGATTTGCAGAAATGCATATTTAACACAAATCATGCTTCAAATTATTTAAGTTTGAAAGGAGAATTAGGGAGAGAGAAAAAACAATTTCTTAAAATAATTGAAACCGGCATTAAAAACCCAAAAATGCGTCGACCTGACTTTCTTCGTAGGTTATAAAAATTTCACTTGTTTAAGAAGCTTTCTTGTTAGAAAGGTTTAAAATTTAAAACTAAATAGATTAAATATGGCAGAAGAACTTTCATTTTCACCCCATTCAGAAAGAATTACTTGTATTTATACTGATAAAGAATACCTTTATACAGGTTCTAGAGATCGTACTATTAAAATTTGGGATAAGAATACTTTTCAAGATATTGCAACTCTTAGAGGGCACAGACATTTCATAGTGAGAATTTGTTCTGATGATACAAATATATATAGTGGTTCTGCGGATAGTAAAATAAAAATCTGGGATAAAAATACATTTCAAGAAAAAGCAAGTATAGAAGAAGAGAATCCTATTGATTCAATATATATTGATCAGAATAATATTTATTGCGCGAGTCATGACAGTAATTTTAGGGTATTAAATAAAAACACTTTTCAAGAGATTAAAAAGTTTAAAGCACATTGTGATACCCTTTTTGTAGATAATGATAATATTTTTACGTTGTCAGTTAGGGGCGTGGTGGTTTGGAACAAGAAATATAAAAAAGTTGCAATGATAAAAGAAAAGGGATCCTTTTTAGATGGAGTTTTTTTTTCTGGTATTTATGCTGATGAAGATAATTTATATTTAGGATTTTCTCCTACTGGTATATTAAGAGTCTATGAACGTAGTAAATATAAAAAAACGAAATCTATTGAAAAACATGCAAGTAAAATAACTGATATTTATGGAGATGAGAAATACATATATAGTGCCTCAATGGATAAAACTGTAATTGTTTGGGATAAAAAAACATTAGAATTAAAAGCTACACTTTCAGGTCATACTGATACCATTTCAGATGTATGTACTGATGATATAAATATCTATACAGCATCATGGGATAATACCATTAAAATCTGGAATAAAAAATCGCTAGATATCTAAGAAAATAAGAAAATAAAAAAGAAAGAATTACATTTCACAATTTTACCCATAACTATACTCAACCCTATGAAAATTTAGAATTATCTTTCTACAAGGGGAAATATTTATATATTAAACCTAAATAAACTAGGTTATTACATTCTATAATTATTTAAATAATTATAGCTTTGAGAAATCCAGTTGACAATAAAATCATGAGCTCTATTCCCCTAGATAATGTTGAAGATTATTATATTTGGACCAATAATCTCACAAAAGTTT
Organism: Promethearchaeota archaeon; assembly: GCA_030667705.1. Taxonomy (GTDB): domain Archaea; phylum Asgardarchaeota; class Lokiarchaeia; order Sigyniarchaeales; family SOKP01; genus SOKP01. Next base: position 3,529 of record DAOUVJ010000058.1, read on the forward strand.
ATGGAACGGGTACAAAAAAAATTAAAGCAGTAAATGGAATTAATTTCACAATGACTTCTGGTGTTCATGGGTTTTTAGGTCCCAATGGTGCCGGAAAGACATCAACCATCAACATGCTAATTGGAGCAATTTCAATTACACAAGGAGATGCATACCTAAAGGGTAGAAAGGCGGGTTCTAAAAAAGCTAGAAAATCAATAGGATTTCTCCCTCAAGATCCTGCCTTTTATGAAAAACTTTCGGGTTTAGAATATCTTATTTTTCAAGCACGTTTAAATTCAACACCTAAGAGCATTGCAAAACAAAAAGCACTGAATCTGATAAATTTTTTTGACTTGACGGATGCAAAGGACAGAAAAATCAAGACTTATTCTATGGGAATGAAACAGAAAATTGGATTAGCTGCTGGGTTAATCCACGAACCTAAGCTCTTAATTTTAGATGAACCTACGAGCAATCTGGACCCTCTTGTAAGAAAAAAAATTATCGATTATGTGAGGAAAATCTCTAAAGATATGAGTATCTTTATTTCAAGTCATGTGCTTTCTGAAGTCGAACAGATGTGTGATACAGTCACAATAATCAATAAAGGCAAGATTATACTAACTGATACGGTCCAAAATGTTAAAAACTGGTTTTCTAATTCAACTAATCTCTATGTAGTTGATACTAATTCTAATGAAACTTTTTTAGACGTTTTAAAAGGACTAAAAATGATTATGAAGGCTTGGATTGATGAAAAAGAAAAAAAAATATTTGTCAATACAAATGATATTGAACAATTTCAAAAGATAATACCAAAATTAGTTATTGAAAACGGTTTAACTTTAAAATCATTTTATCAACCCGAATCAAGCCTGCAAGATGTATTTTTAGAAATTATTAATGAGGAGGAAGGAAAACTAAATGAGGCGTAAAATGATGAAATCTAAAACGGGAGGAAAAATTAACGATATAGAGACAAGTAATAGGAAGACGATAGAATTGGTAGAAATTTTTAATACGCCAACAGTAGTTCTTTTTAAAAAAACTTTATTTAAAGATTTGTTTAAAATTCCAAAGTTGTCCGTTTCAATAATTTTTATGATTTTATTACCCCTTATAGTCATCCTTTCGACTCATTTTTTTACTGAAACTTATGATGGTTCATTAAATGAATATCTTGGTTTAATTTATGTCTACTACACATATTGTTTGATTTTTCCAATTATATTAACAGCTGTTGGAGCACCAATCATTGCCGAAGAGTTGAAATCTGGAACCATGTTAACGCTTATAAGTAAACCAATCTCACGGGGAGGAATCCTAGCCACAAAGTATCTAGCACTTACTTTTTTCGGACTTTTCATTAATTTAGTACCATTATCTATAATTACGTTAATCGCCCCTACAGTAAGTGCATTTGAGGGTGTAGGAGCTTTTTTTGTTATAAGCTTCCTTTTTTCTCTAATAATCCAATTCTTCTTTCAAAGTATCGCATTTGGCTTCTCATGTTTAGTAAAGAAAACAAGGAACGCGCTATTGATGCCATTACTGATTATTATTATTACTTTTTTTGTTTTAATGATGTTTAGATCAATGTTCATGTTCATGTATATAGGTGAAAGTGAAGATCCAATATACATCCAATTTCAACTATACCATTTTGATTTAGGATACCACTTGTTTAATGCATATATAGGCATCATTGAAATCACTGTAGGAGAAGTTTCAGAGAACATGATGTTTTTCCTTTACAGTTTTGGTTTATATACTCAAGAGATTGATTTTGATACTTGGGAATATTCTTTTACTCGTAATGATTTTTATTCGCCTTTAGGTTCCTTAATTTTATTATTCTTAATAGCTATTGGGTTAATGCTTTTAGGATATTTCGTCTTTAAAAAGCGTGATATTTCAAGGTAATATACTTTTCTTAATTTCAAAGTTTAACGAGGCTAAAGAAATTAGAGTAATCATTTAGAAATGTTATAAGTTATAACAAGTACGTTTAAGAAGATTAAATGAGATTGAACTTGTGATTTAGAATAAAATTTTAGGAGATTAAAATTATGAAAAAATATAAAATTAGAAAACGACTGAATGGAATGAAAACGGATGAATGGAATGAGCGGAATAGAAATCTTGAAGAAGAGAAAACAAAAGGAGAGGACAATGACTGGAATGAAAAAGACGATGAAGATGAGGAAATAGGGGAAAATAAAAACGATTTCCATGAAGAAAATTACGATAAATAGTCTCTTAACAATAAGGAAATAACCATATGCAGATAGAGTACTTAATGCCGCCCTTTGGCATTTCTAACTGGACCCGTAGAAGGGAAGAGTGCTGAGCTTCTTTTGGATTTCGTAAAATGGATGTAAACCCATTTTTTTAGTAAGTTCAGATACATCCTTTGTATCTGAGTAAATATTATAAAATTTTAAGGTTTTATCAGACACGGTTTTTAATATATCCTTCTTATTAAGAAAGACATCCTTTGTACCACCTTTTGGCAAATTTGCTATTGATTCTTTAAAGACTTTGTCTATAGCCGTTTTTACCTTCATCTTGGGATTATCCTGTAGTTTTTTAACTAAATCATCCATGTAGTCTTTAAACTCGCTTAAATAATCCAGAATATTTTCAGCATGATCAACAACTTTTTGAGCTTCAATTTTATTCACATCAAAACTTTTAAATGTCTTTCCAATCCTTTCTTTCGCCTTATCTACAAGATCGTCCTTGATTTCCTTAATTAGAACAACAATTGAACCTTCACCAGATAAAACAACATTAGCCTTCTGTTCTAAACTTGAGAGTAGCCTTTTTTCTATTTCTAGTGGAGAAGATTGAGTGCTTTCATGATTATCTTTCATTGTTTCAGCATGTTCCGCATCGTGTTTATCCTCCACATGATCATATTGGCTTTCTTGCTGCATTTGATTATCTTGTTTTTCTCCTGCCATGCATGAAGGACAAATTCCGTTATATGCGTGTACCTCACCTATCCAAGGTGTAGTACTATAAACACTTTTACATTTCTCACAATGATTATATTTTACCATAAATAATTCATGTTTAAATCTTAATTTAGTTTCATTAAGAGAATAAAATTATTATTTTCGCTTTATTAGTGTATTTCATTTGTAATTTAATTTAATTAAAGTATTGTTATTCTTCAAATAAATCTTCAAATTTATAACATAATGCCTGAGAAAATTTCTCTAGCTCATTTTTCTTGTAATCCAAAGCCAATTGAGTCTCATTAAGGTTTTTAAGCTCGATCAACTTAATTTTTTTGATACCTATAGTTTCAGAAATGCTTTCTAATTCATCCAGAGTTTTATTTCCTAGCAAATCTTTTATGATGGGTTCTTGATAAAAAATCATGTCTAACTGTTCATCAAAAATCTCTGAAAGTTTAAATGAAATTGTTAGAGAAGGATTGTAGTCTCCTTTCTCAAGATAATAGATTGTCTGGCGAGAAACACCTATTTTATCGGCTAACTGCTGTTGAGTTAAACCTAACTTTTCTCTAAAATCTTTAACTTTAGATTTTATTTTCTTCTTAAATTTCAAGAGCCTCTCACCTATATAATTTTAAAACATATTTTGTAATAAATGTGAAAAAAAAAAAATTTACGCTAATTTAAAAAGATCTTCGATTTTACAGTTTAACACTTCAGCGATTTTGTAAGCTACTGCGAGGCTTGGATTGTATTTCCCTTCTTCTAAATACATGATTGTATTAATAGGAACGCCAACTTTTTCAGCTAAGTTAGCGGCTGTCAACTTAGCACCTTCACGTCTTTCTTTGATTGAAGTTCTTAGCTTTTCTCCTTCACGCATTTTTGAAAGAATATAGCTAATAAAATTGTCAAATGCCAATTCCTCTGGCTTAAAAATCTTGTCTTCTAAGCCACTTGGTATCGCAGAATATCTCATTAATCGTTCTTTTATTTTATTCTCAATTAAATTAGGGTCTTTTAATCCGGGGATATATCCTTCCGGTTTTATATGACCTGATTGACCACCGGATGCGATTGCGCTAGTTCCAGCCGTTTCAACCTTAATAGTAAAAGTCTTGTACATTCTATCGAAAACTCCATTCGTGATGTTAATGTTTTGTATCCTGCTATAAGGGATCGTAGCTTTAACCCTATTGAAAACGCCATGACGAATAACAAGGTTATTTTCTAGCACTTCAAACGAAAACATTTTGACGTACTTAAATTCGTACCATACAATAATAATCAAATAAAACACGTAGGGAATAAGTACAGTATAGAAAATCATCAATAAGACCCATTCTAATTGTACACCCGTTTCAAAAACAGATAGCAACACAAACGTCAAAATCATCCATGATGCATAAAATAAAAAATAACCGATAGAGCCTTTAAGAATCTGTTTTTTAGCAAAATCACGAGAAATATTACCCTGAAAGGCTAAATCATTTTTACTCATTTTATAATTCCTCCATTTTTTTATTAATTTTATAACATGTAAATTATAATTATATTCAATTTTCTAGCATTTTAAACCTTTAAAAAAGAAATCTTAAAAAATTTCTTTGTCATGTAACAAATATTTACATTAATATTTAAATATTTCTATTTTGATCAAAAATAGATAGTAAAGTTATTTATCTTCCTATTATATGATATGTTAAATAAACTTTACAATACAAATAATTAAAAGGGTTGGAAAAGACTCCTTTTCTTTTATGATAACCCTATTATTTACTCATAAAATTTATTAGACTTTCGTGTTGATTCATAGTTAGTTACCTCAAATTCAGAAAGAAAAAGAGTGATGTGATACGAATGTCGGAAGAAAATTTCTACAATGGCACATATGAAGATAAAATGAAAATGTTATATAGCAAAATGTCCCAGAAACAACAGAAGGAAAGTCGTGAACAAGTAATATACATGTGCAGGGAATATTGCGGAAGATGTCCAAGTTATGCTGGAACTGGAGAAGAAAATCTTGCTTTTTGCATGATGGGGAAGAGTTCCGTAATAACAGAAAAGAAAGGTTGTTTATGCAAACAATGTCCAATTACTAAAACAATGAGTCTTCGTTGGGAGTATTATTGCACTGAAGGCAGCGCAACAGAGCTCTCCCAAGCTGGAAAATAGAAACAATTAAAGATCACAAAGATTATTCCAAATTCAAATAAAAAGCTGAAATTATAAAGTAGAGAATAAAAAATCATAGTACCAATAGTGCATCAATCCTATTTTGTATTGGAAAAAAAGAGAATTATTATAAGATAATATTTATAATGGAACTCCTTATTTTTAAAGGAGCATCTCAACGTTTCGTTATATCCCACTCTCGAATTGCTGAGACAATATTAATAAAATGTTCCTTGAAGTTTATTAAAGTTGCATATTCATGAAAAAAGAGATAGTTCCTAGATATAAAACGAGGTAAAATTCTGTTATCTCTTCTTTGAAGCCATCTATTTTCACTTATTTTATTATAAAGCGCATGTCCAGACTGATCTGATTTTGGACCTAATTTATTTGAGGTCATAAAAATCTTAACCATTTGAGATTCGACCTCTTTATGTTTAATTAATTTAAGTTGCAGTTCTATTCGAACAAAATATGAATTTCTTAGGTTTACCAGAAAAAGATCATGTAATCTCCCACGAAGTACCGGTATTGTAATACTTGTAAAAATGTAAACAATTAGTAGTCTCATAATAAGGGAAATTACATTATTGTTAGAAGAATAGTAAATACCAATTGTAAGGAATGTAAATACAATAATAGAAAAACAAGTGAACAAAAAATTGGAGAGCTTAATCATATATTTTCTTTGAATCTTATAATCTAACAATCGTAACTCTTTTTCAAGAAAACTCATTATTGTAGGCGTAAATCTGACATAGGATAAATTAAAAAAGTGGATGAATAAATAGAAAGAAAAAAGTATCCAAATAATGACTTGATCTGCAATGAATTTTATAATAGTATGATTAAAGGGACTCGTGAATAACACATATACTACATACACTATAACCAGGATAATTAACCAAAAATAGGTTTGATATAAATTTTTTAAATATTCAGTTTTAATCAAAGTAAAAAACTGAGTTGCATTTTCGTTATTCTCAAAATTAATCTCTGGTAATTTTCGGTTCTGACTCATCATTATATTCCGCTCCATAATTTTGATTTATCTTTTTCCTCTTGAGGTGAAGTCCAAAATTTTTGAACAATTTCTCGTAATAGTGCAAAATCGGGATTTTCTTGTTCATTCAATTTAACCATGTGAAATTTGCTAGATTTTTTCTTGATCTTAATATAATTCTGCTCTAGTAAACAATCAAAAGCATGGATCAATTTTTCACGCCGATCTAAATTTAAACAGTTCAATATGTCAGTTTTAGATATAATATCTTCATAACTCTGTAATTTTGCTAGACTCATTAAAACTTGCCCGCCCCTAAGGGAAAATATTGTTGTTAATTTATCAAAAATCCTGCAAATTGACTTTAATAAAGAATTCAGATCATTAACAAAGGTGACTTTATCATTACCTCTTAATTCTAGCGCTTCATCAAAACTATCTAAATTATATTTTTCAAATAAATCAGTTACTGAATTCATCCTAAGTATAGAACAGAGTACGTTGATTATTAAAACCTTCTATACTTAATTTTTATGAGTCTATGTATTTATTTTAATTAAACAATGTTCATGTCTTAAAAGACATACATCTTGTTATATATAGCAACAATCAGTACCGAATCTTTATAAATTAACAAATAAAGAATGATCAATATGGAAGTTAAAGAAAAACAAAAATCAGATTTAAACAATTCTCGAATGACATTATTCCGATTTGAATTAAATCGGTCGCAAACCAGTTTATTTTTGATTTTATCCTTTATGGGGATTTTTATGCTCCCCTTTAATTTAGCTGGAGACATCTTCCTCAATTTATTTCAATTCCTATTCCACATTCTTCCTGCTTACTTGTCTGAACCATATCATTATCACGAAGATTATTTGATTTATAATTTTTTCCCCATTCTTATAAGGATAATTATATCTATCATATTTCTTATCCTCAGCATCCATGCTTTAAGAAAAATTTTAAGACACAAAAATGTCAAGCACAAGGTTAAAGGAAAAACCATTCATCAAGAAAGAATTGTGAACTGGCTTGGTTTAAAAATATCTCATGGCCAGTCGTTATTTATATTTAGCGCATCATTAGCAGGGATATTCTTCACAGTACAACATTTTTTAGAATATCTTTTATATCCTTTTTTTGGATTTGGGTTGCTTGAATCGATTTGTTGGATTCCAAACGGCTTCCCATCTCAATCAACTACGGATGTAAATTTGGCACAAAATGTTCCACTAGCAATAACGGCAATATTCTTTTTGCTTTGTCTTTACAGTCTATTTATAGTTCGAAGAGGCAAACCCTTGAATCCTTCAAAAAAAATTACTAAGAATTATAGTATTCTTGTTTTTATCGTTTCTATTGTGGTGTTTGTTCTCCTTTCAGCTAGGATCTTTTGTCACCTCGCACTATTCAATTATGAAATATCATCTCTTTTAGGAATATCTTACAATGCTCCTAATCCATACCAAAATGAAGACTTCACTATAACGATAAGTTTTCTTTGTATTTGTCTAGCTCTCATGATCACTAGTTTTTTTCTTAAAGAAAAAAATTATAAAGAAATGAAAACTTCTGATGAGCTCTCATGGCTTCAAGTAAAACTAACTCCTCATAGAACAATAATTTTACTTTCGTCAGCACTTCTCTACATTATTTTTTTCACTCATTACTATCTAACCATGATTTTTTTATATGGAGGTGTTGGCTCATTTTATTTTAATTTTTATTACATTATTTTAATCCCCATTATACTTTTCTGCTATTATCCAATTGGGAAAATATTAAAAAACAATCGTTTTTATAATATTATCAAAAATATTGATAACTCTAGGGAATTTAAAACTAATTGGTTTAAGTTTGACTTAACCAAGACAAATTCTGTTATATTACTTTCTGTCAGTAGTGGATTAGTTGGTTTATACATTTATCAGCTGTTACTAATGAACTTATATGGTCAATCATTTTTACAAGATTTACCTTACTCATTAAGCTTATACCTGTTATTTAGCTTTCCAGCTATGACTGTCATTATTTGCCTTATATTAGTTGTGATTGTATATACAATAAAAAAGACACTTCCTTCAATTAAATTTAGTAAATAAATAGATGAAATTATTCTTAGATGGTGCAAGAAAAAAGGTAAGAATATTATGGACATAATCACTGAGCTTTTACGCTATATTATCATCATTATAATCGGGATAATACTTATCAAGTGGTATGAGAGGAAAAAGGGATGGGTCTTTCGATTTAGAATCTCTTTATACTTTATTCTTTGTTGGAGATCAGTAATATTTCTCATCTTGATAATAATGAATCTCATTCTTGATCTATTTTTTGAACCCTTTCAATTCTACATATTTTATCTGATTATACTCGTAATCATAACATTCTTTATCAATATCTTTCTGGGTGTTAAGATTTTTACGTTTGTATATAAACAAAATGCGCAAGAATCCTTAGTCATAATTCTCATAATCGTCATCATAGAAATGATTCTAGAAAGTATTCTATTTTACATTATCCTAATTCCAGAAACTTTGAAGTGGTTGTATTAAAATTCCTCTTTTATTCACCTTAAAGGCTGTAAAATAACCTCAATTCAAAAATATTCTCCATCCCGTACTTTTCAGCTACTTTTTGTTTGGTTTTGAGAAGAACTCTAATATCTCCTTTCTATGAATTGCATTATACTGATTGCAAGGTTGATGACCACAAGATCGACACCTAGGATCATAGGTAGAATTAATTGTTCCACATTCAGAACAAGAGTAATGCTTTTCCATTTTTTCTAACCACTTCTCATATCCCCGTTTTATGATTTGTTCTTGGGCCTCCCATAATTCTAATCGGTGAGGCATTTTAGCCTGAAATTCCTTTATGTCATTACATGGATATTCTTCACACTCACCACAAAAATTAATTCCCTTTTCTTGAGCGCATGGAAACATTTTACAATCTTGCTCACAAAAAATAAATCTCTTCTCGCTACGACATCCATAGCATTTAATTTCTTCTGGAGTACTATTAGACTGTTTCGCTATAAACTCGAGTCGTTGAGGATCTTCTTGGGTTCCAATAAATACCGAACATGCTGGACAATAAAGACCACAGACTGCGGCATGTTGTTTTGAATATTTCATGTTAAGAGAAAATGTTGCTTTTATTTTTAATATTTTTTTTATAAAAATTAAGAATTCTCTAGCTTCTTGTTATACCATGTATTTCATTAAATTAATTTCGTATAAACTCTGCAGCTTCTCTAACTAAATCATCTGCTTGATCTGAATTGCCAGTATCATCAATGAAAGCATGAGGAGCATTCTTATATAGAATAAATTTTACTTTATTCCCTGCCTCATCTAATTTTTTGGCGTAATCCAAAGAACTTTTATATAACATGTCCTGATCGCCTACAGCAATTAAAACATCAGGTAAATTATTAAAATCTTTAGCCAGAGCAGGAGAAATATAGGGATCTGAAGAGTCCACCTTACCTTTTAAATAAAAACTCGTCATTATGCCTAATATTTTCTCCATACCGGGTGAACCAGGGGAATTTTCATCTTTATCACCATTAAAGGAAAAGGTAGTTGATGGATAGATAAGAATTTGTCTTGCAATTTTAAATTCTTTCCTCTCTTTAGCCATGAAGGTCAACACTGCTGAAAAATTACCACCTGCACTATCACCCGAAACGATAATTTTATTTTCGTCGATATTTAGCTCGGAATTATTTTCTACAGCCCATTTTACTGCCAAATAACTGTCTTCTAATCCTTCTGGATAAGGATGTTCTGGAGCAAGGTGATATTCTACAGATATAACAACACAATCACCTTGATCACAAACACCTTTACAATAATCTTCTACAGCTTCTAAGCTTCCGCCTATCCAACCACCACCATGAAAAAAAACCATTAAAGGTCTCTTAACATTGTCTTCTGGTTTGTAGATTCTTATCCTAATTTCACTTTTGTAACCCGGAATAAATTTATCTTCTGATTTAATCATTCGAGTAGTAATGTCTTTACTATCACCGCCCATCATTGCCCTAATTTTTTTGATATTTACCTTAAGAAGTATTTTTACCAAAAATGATGGTAATTTCGCCATTTTTTCTAATTTTGAAAGATCCATTGGTTCTTCCATTTGTTTTCCAGGTAAGTCTTTTTCTAAATATTCCATATTAATCTTTCATTTTTACTATTCATAAATTTAAATTCGTAATAATATAACAAGTCATTTTATTTTTTTAATACTAAAGTCCTTTTATCCTTGGGAAGTTTTTCACTTGCGTATCTTAAAATTAGTCTCGAGAGGCGTTTTTTATTTTTGATTAGATAATTCATAATGATATCCGGTTTATATTTTGAGCAAGTCTTGAGAAGCCATCCTATTCCTTTTTCAATATAATTATACTCAACATGAGTTAACATTTTTTCCACCAAATTAAATACATGTTCTTCCTCGAAATCTTTATGTACCATGGCAATTTTAAGCATAATCACCATTGATGCTCGCTTGATCCAAAGATTTTCCGAATCTGACCATTCATTTATAGTCTTCCGCGCTAAGAGTTCATTTCCCTTTTTAGCTAAAAAGGGACCGATTACTCTGATGCTAGTGCTATCACATGTGCTCCATGTATGACAATGTTTAAGATATCCCTCATGAAAAACGTTAATTGTATCCGCCGAAAAATATTTTTTAAATCTATTGAGAAACAAGAAAGCAGCGAATTTATATTCTTCAATATTATATCTTGAGAGCCTCCTATAGACCTCGGTTGCATCTTTATAAGTACAATCAAATTTATCATGAATTATTTTTACGATTTTTTCTGTTTCAGCAACTTTTATTCCGAAAATTTCATAATCTTTGATGTCTGGATTTATTATATTGTACATTCTCTGTTTTTGTTCTTGCTCTAGAGCTGGTTTATTATCTTCTAATTGCGTTTTGATTTCATTGATTATCTTTTCAATCATAAGAAGCGTTCAAGTCCTCTTTTTTTGGTTAGATCTTTAACATTTTTTATAAAAGGTTCTACTAAATTAATTACTTCAGTATATACTACTGTGTCAATATATTTTTTTAAAATTCACCTAAAAAATCAGGATTTAGTTTTTTTGAGATACCCTATCCCTTTTCTTTTTGATAGGACAATAAATCCCACCTTTATCAACAGTTCCAAAACATGCATTGCAACTTGTACAATAGGCGGAGTCATGATTCCCATTTTTCCATCGCTTTACCAAATCAGGTTCAAATAAAAATGGTCTACTCATTGAAATGAAATCTGCGATATCATCATTTAATATTTTCTCAGCTGATAAAGGATTTCGTATTCCACCCATAACTATTAATGCACAGTTCTTCATTAAAGGTTTTAACTCTTTTGCCAAGAACGTAAAATAGTTTTCTTCATCAGAATTCTTAATGATAGCTGCAGGAAATGTTTTATTATTCGTTAAACGTGGATTTGTTCTCCCTGAAGATGGCTCGATCGCATCTATTCCTAACGATACTAATTTTTTCGCAATTTCTTTCCCTTCTTCAAAGGATAAACCTCCATTAAGATTATCGTGGGTATTTAATTTGATCATTATTGGAAAATCTTTCCCAAGTTCATCTCTTAAGCCATGATATATTTCTTCTATTATTCTAAACCGTTTTTCCAAACTTCCACCATAATCATCATTTCTTTTATTTGTAAATGGAGAGAGAAAATCACTTAATAAATAACCATGGGCACCATGAAGCTGAATCATATCATATCCACACTCATGAGCATAAGTTCCTGCTTTAATGAATGCATTAATAATTTCTTGAATCTCTACAGCTGATAGTTCTCGAACCAATTTTATAGATCCAGGTACTTTTATTGAAGAGGGTCCAATTAACTCATATCCTTCTCGAATAATATTACTTCCTGTATGAGCAATTTGCGCAGCAACTTTAGTATCTGATGAATCTTGAATTGTTTTTACTAGTTTTTTTTGTCCGACTTTATAGCTTTCATTAGAAAGACGTGTCATCCGATAATTTCCAGAACCTTTATCATGAACACCAATGTAACCTGATATGATTAATCCTATTTCACCCTCAGCAAGCTTTTGATAAGCTTCGATTAAATCATCAGTTACATGACCTAGCTCATCAGCTCTAGCCAACCAAGTAGCGGATCTCACAATTCTATTCTTAGTTTTAATACTACCAATTTTTCCATGACTAAATAATTTAGTTAATTCCATACAAATCAAAACGAAACTCAATTTTTATATGTAATCTATATCCCTTCCAACGATAAAGTACATTGATTAAATCAATTTCATTGATTATCTTTTCAATCTTTGTAATTAATTTAACTAAAAGGAAAAATTAGAAAAAACGCCCGTATTATTATTATATTATTTTTTATTAAATAAGTGACAAAAAATTGGAATGGAAGGTTAAAAAATGGGCGCTTTTTCTAATATAAGATATAACATAACTTGGTTATAAATCATAGCCAAAATATAATACTCTTAAAGTTCTGTTATTATTTTTTATTAAAAAATCCAGATATTTTTAATAAATATATAAAAAAAAAAGGAAATAGTTTATCCCATCATTTAAGAGGAGATGGTATGAGATTTTTTTTAATTATAGTAAAGGACACGAGCTCAAGCTCTTAAAACGATAGAAAAAATATAGATCGAAATCATTTAAAATTCGTGAAATCATCGTATAGCATATTATTTCAAATACTCAAGTAAATTTTCTCCCTCTCCAGTAATTTCATAATATATCTTTAACCTTCTCTTTTGGCATGGTACTATTACTCAATAACTATTTAGTTAATAGTGATAGATTAAAATGTTCCAAAAGTACACCTCAAACCTTTATAAGGGTGAAGTCAAAAACTAAATTAAATATTCAAAGATAATTGATGAAAAATGAATTCAAAGAAGCTTCTATCAAAGAAATTTCTCTTTATTATTATAGTATTTTTTATGGTTTTATCAAACGATGATAAAGTATATGCTGATGCAAATATAAATCCACAAAAGATCGGGCAATTCGACACTTTATTTGCCTGGGATGTTGTTGTAATTGATGATATAGCATATATTGGGGGAACTGAAGAAGGATTGCAAATTATTGATGTTTCTGATCCTCGCAATCCAATCGAGTTGGGGCACCTTGACCTCGGAATAACTCACAGTATCGATGTTATTAATGGAATCGCTTATTTAGCGAACTATTTTAGTGGTTTGCAAATAGTTAATGTATCAAACCCATTAAATCCTGTTAAGATAAGTGATTTCTATGATGGAGGACATATTTCTGATGTTTTTACTGTTGGGGATCTTGTCTATTTAGTGAGTATAGAAAATGGACTTGAAATTATTAACTGCAGCGATATTAGACATCCAAATAAAATTGGTGAATACAATGATGGTGGATC
>DAOUVJ010000071.1 GCA_030667705.1 Promethearchaeota archaeon
TAAGAACGTCATATATGTAATTAATACTTAATTTGATAATAGGAAACATGGGAAATTATCATGATTATTAAAAACCCGAAAATTTTTTTAAAGAATATAAGCAATCTATCCATATTTCTAAATATAATTACATCTGCTTTAGGTATCCTTTACCTAATAATGCCGCCATCACCCTCTATATTATACGATGTTTTTGGAGTATTCATGATATTCTCTTGGTCATTGAATCTAATCATGCTCTCAATAATTGATAAATATTTGAATAAATCATCAACCATGGGAAAGAAAATCAATCGACACTCTTATTTCTTCATTATTAGCTTTATAATCTGCTTATTAATGATGGTGTTTGGAATTATTTTAACCAATTTCATCTTGAGTGGCTTTATAGTTATTTTAGGTTCACTAATGATTATTTCGGGCTTTTTTCTGATAGTTATCTATGGAATTTATTATTCATTGTTAATCTTTACCACTTTAAGTAAGGAGGGATGGAATTTTGATTAAATTCAAAAAGATGAATATTCTCAAGATATTCCTGATTAGCATCTGCCTATTAACATTTATTGTGGGTATATATTTTACAGCTATCTTGTTTTTTGAAATACCAGATGGGTTGGCCATGACACTATCATATTTTCTTGGTCAAATCTCAGGATTTTTAACAATTCTATATATACTCACCACAATCTTACTCTTGAAATTGGTATCCACAAGATATAAAAAAACGTGGATTTCCAAAATTATTTTAATTTTTGGCTTTTCACTTGCACTTCTTAACTCGTTACCATTAATATCTACCCCCTTTTCAATTCAAAATGCCGAAAATGAATTCAATTTGGTATATGGATCCGACTGGCGTTCAACGATACCAAATCAAGTAGAATCATACATGTCACCTACTCAATTCAATTTGTATGGATACTTTTTAGGTTTTCCCATTAAAGATTGTAATGTAGATGTTGATGTATTATACTATGATAATGATGGAATCAAGTTATATTTTGATGCGTATTATCCTAAGGGAGATGGATCAAGATTACCTGGTAACAATAGTGTAATCATAAAAATTCATGGCGGAGGTTGGCAAAATGGTGATAAAAGTTTGGGGAATGTCCTCGTTTTAAATAAATATCTTGCTTCTCAAGGATATATTGTTTTTGATATCCAATATGGATTGTTTGATTCTGGAATTCCTTCTTTTATTCCAACACCAGATCATGTAAAAGGTAATTTTACCTTACACGATATGGTATATCAAATAGGAACCTTTACCAAACTCCTTGAAACAACGCATGCTAGCACCTACAATGCTAATTTAAATTCTGTCTTCATAATGGGTGGTTCAGCAGGGGGGCAATTAACAGGAGTAATTGGTTTGGGATATAACGAGCCATATTTTGCCGGAAATTTTAGCAACGCAATAAAGATAAAAGGAATAGTTCCATTATATCCACCTGATTTTGCTCCTTCTTTTCTGCTTCCAGGCGATGAATTATCAAACCCTTTAGCATTCGAAAAATTTACTCCGAGCAATTTGGCAGATGCAAGCGACCCTCCAGCTCTAATCTTTCAAGGTCTAAGAGATGATTTAGTTCCCTTAGACAATGCCGTAAGAATTAAAGATTCATTAAATAGCGAAGGGGTAAATTGTATTCTTTTAACATTTCCTTTCGCAGCTCATGCGAGCGACCTTATTGTAGGGAATAGTTTCTCGCAAGTTTGGGTATATTATTTAGAGCGTTTCCTCTATATATCCCAATTTTCATCTTAATTTTTTTAGGTTTTTATTTTTATGATAAAAATGTCAAAACTTAATAACTATCAACTCAACTTTTTATCTTGCTGAACTTCAGTTTTATACAATTTTATAGGTGAAAAATAATGGGAATTTTAATGATTACAACATGGTATCCTCCTCATAAGACCCCTGAAATCTCAAAAATCTACCTTAAGCAATCAAGGGATATAAAATTCGTCACAAAATGGAGAGTTTTTAACACAGCAGGAGGATTAGATGGTTTGAAGCAATATCATCTAATATATACAGAAAGAGGAAAAGCAGAAGAAGCAATGTCAGAGATAAACAAATATTTCTTACCTCTTCTCAATATTGAGGGATTCAGATATTTAGCTGAGCCTATGATGGGAGTTTCTGACAGTTATGCAATGCTTGGATTAAAATGGGAGTGAATTTTGATATTATTAAATTAATTTTTTATTTATTTATTTTTTAATCCATATTACCAAGATAATATTGAGTTTTATTATTTAAGGTAAAAAACAGATAGTATGGATAATTCAACACAAATTCATGGATATGTAAGTTTTAAAAAAAGAAAAGATAAATTATCTTTATTATATAAGGATCTCTCTGAAGCAATAACTGAAAATAATCTAAAATCGATATGGGAACTTTCAAAAATGATTACACGATACCAATTTTCTGACGAAAATGAATAAAATTTAATCTGTTAAATATATACTAATTCAAGGGATAATTGTCTTTTCAGTTTGAAATAATTGATAATTTTTTAAATCAATTCGACCTCTAAGTCAATCTTAATTAATTACGTGGAATTTAAATTTTTTATGCTTAAATATAAATTGATGTATCCTACTAGAATGATATTCAGAATAAATAAAAATAACACATTATAATTTTTTTTGGTGAAAATAATCATGACAGTCATGGGGGATTTTGAGGATATTCTAGAAATTAATGTAATCCACGAGTTAGAGTGGTTGCGTGAGGAATTTGATTTTTTATTCCGATTTAAGAAAAACCGCTTATCTCAGGAAGATATTGAAATTGCTAACCAAATTATATACAGTGTTATTGATAAATATAGTGGTTCAATAGATGATAAAATCGTTGATTTATTAAGCAAATCAATCGAAGAAATAGAAGAATGTTACCCTGGACTAATCAACTAAATCTGAAAGCATTAAAAATAAAACTTACTTTTTTTATTATATTGGATCTAAAAAAATCCAAAAAAAAAAAAATGGATAGAATGAGCCTCAATGAAGAGTCTACTCCTGAGTCATTGGAACAAGTCAACGGGGCCAGAATCTATTATTCATTATCCGCCAGATAAAAATCTCATTACAAAAGATTTATTATTAAAAATTTGGGCTCAACATGAGTTAGATAAAGATAATACAATGATTGAACTTCAAATTTCAGTTGAAAATGAAGCATTTAGAAAATATATCTCAATCCTTCAAGAATATGAAAATGAAATTTACTTTTTGATTTTAATATATGAACAAAAAGAAGAGGAGGTAATCTCTCCAGACATCTTGTCTATAATCGGAAGAAACTTACTGGAATTGATGAATACAAATAAAATTACAAGAGCCATATCTGAAGCGTTCAATACTATTAATAACTATTCAAAGCACGAAAGTGAGAACTTAATCAATTTCTTTCAGGACAAAATTAAATTTACTATATTACAGATTCTCGAAGAGGGGGTAATTTCTAAATCAAGTTTGATTGATTTACTAAGACAAGAGTACGGTTTCTCAACAGTTAATATAGATCTTCTACTTATTTCCTTTTTGACTGAAGATTTAATTGTTAAGAAGATCGTTCCGGGCTTTAAAGAATGCTATTTCCTGATTAATGATCTTACATATGCAAGAATTCCTCCTGTTAAGCTTCCCGAAATGATTAAAGATGATCAAATTTTAAAAAGATACCAACAAGAATTAATTCAGTTCTTTTCCAATTACGAATATACTAAAGAAATCCAAGATAAATCTCTTACTGGTTTTTTAATTGATAAAGATATTTATAATTTGATAAAGGAATTACGACATAGATCGTTTACTGTAAATGAATGCTTAAATGCTTTAAATAATAAAGAAGATTTGTTTACAGAGATATTAGAAAAACAAATTATTTTTGAGATGAAGGGAATTGTATATTTATTTTCGGATATTCGGTTTATCAAGTTCACGCCACTTTACATAATAAATAACCTAAAACAAAGATATCAAGACCAAAATATATCACTTGATCAATATCATGCTCATTTAAAGCTTCTTTTAGACGAATCTCCTATTAATAGTTATAATGTAATTTAATGATTGAGTTGTTTCAATAAATTATAACCTTATTACCAAATATCTAAACATTTTTAAAGCTCAACCTCAAAATTAGTAACAATTACTTTATTCGTGTGATAATATTTATGACTTTAGAATTAGTGGATTTATTACAAGGAAGCTTAAGTTTGATTTTTGTGTGTATTTCTTTAGTTATTGGATTTACCATCCTCTCAAAATATTCACAGCATAAATCTAGACTTTATATTTTAGTAGGGCTCTCATGGATCGGCATCGCAAATCCGTACTTTCCTGATTCCATAAGTTTTGTAATGAACATTTTCTTTCAACAATCATTACCTGTTGATTTGTATCTAATAATAGGAAATGTGTTCATACCAATCGCTGTACTTTGCTGGCTTATAGCTTACACGGACATGATCAATAAAAAACGGCAAACCTTAGTAGTATCATTGACTATAATTTTTAGTATATTATTTGAGATAGCATTCTTTTACATTTTCTTTACAGATATAACTCAAATAGGTGTCATTGTCCCCTCACGACCGTTTACTGTAGAATTTGGGCTATTTATTACCATTTATTTGGTGCTTATTATTTTACTACTTCTTATAACAGGAATTAAATTCTCGCAAAAATCAATAAGATCAAAAGAAAAGGAAATTAGAGTTAAAGGAAAGCTATTAAGAGCTGCTTTCATATCATTCACGATTGCAGCAATCATGGATTCTTTACTTGGAATGATCTTTGAAGATCCAACAGATCCTTTACTGGCGATCATGGTTGTGGTAACTCGGTTGCTGTTAATCTCAAGTGCTTTCGAATTCTATGGAGGATTTATTTTACCCAAATGGATGCATGCAATTTTTGTAAGGCAAGATAAACAAGAATAATACAATTTTTTTTATTTTTTTAACATTTAAAAAGAAAAAGACACTCATATTATACTTTAGAAGATTATATTTTATTGATACTACCCTTGTCCGAAAAATCTCCTTCCTTCGGAGCTTTACCGTTTCCATAAATTTGATATAAGACAGTTCTTCTAGCACATTCATAGAAACTCCTATAAATATTTTTATCTTTACCATAAAGTGCACATGTATCATAAATTATGGGATTCCAATTGTAGAGCTCATGTTTTCGATCAAGCCATAATTTTTCTTTCTCCAAAACAAGTTCATAATCCTCAACATCAATTGTTTCTTCAAGATCTTGTTTATTCAACATGACTATGACTGGTATTTCTGTTATTAATTTATCCTGTGCAACATTTTTTAATTCCAAAAGGGATTCCACATTATCTTGCAGAAATTTAGTTTGTGAGTCAACTACTAAGATTACGGCATCCGTCCCTTGAAAAATTTTCGATCTTAAAGGTAAGAAACTGGTTTGTCCTGCTACAGTAAATACTCTATAATAAATTTTCTTTTGTTTTGTTGATTGGAACAAACCTCTATCGAAATATAACGTTGCACCACTTGCTTTTTCTATTTTTTTAAGATCTTCAACAGGTTCGATATCTCTTTTAGATTCTTTCGTGATTTTGTAAAGGGTCTCCAATACGGTTGTTTTTCCTGAACCCGCCATGCCCCAATACACTATTTTGATATACACGCTTCCATCTTTTGTTAAAACCACTGATATCTCACCTTTACAAGTTTAATCCTTTTTAATTAGCTAACCCTAAAAATAAAAAATATAATAATAATTTATTAACTTTATTATATTAATAATATGTAATATTAAATTATAATAAGCTTTTGTGTGTATTATTACATTACACTTCATTAATAATATGCAAATTATTAATTCAACCTTCATTTTAATTATTCACATGAACAGAATTATTTTTTTAACATGAATTCTGATCCTCTTTTAGAGCTTGAATTTTCAAGAAATTAAAAATCATTTAAAAAATTAATACATAAAAAAATGGATCAATACTCTGATTCTGAATGGAATTGGGATTTTTTTAAAGAGTTAGTAGAGGATATAGAAGATAATAAGAACATAATCGAATGTATATCTTGCGGTAAATGCGTGGGTGATTGTCCAGCCGCAAAAATCTCAAATTTCAACATCAGAAAAATTATAAGAAAAGTTTTACGTGGAGATAAGAGCGTATTAAAAGATTCGGATATTTGGTACTGTTATTTATGTGAAAGATGTAAGCGAGTATGTCCAAGAGACGGAATAAACATTCCCTTACTTATCATTAATTTAAGAAATGAATCATTCAAGAAAGGATTTGGACCGAAATATAATGATTTAAGAAAATATGTTGAAATGTCTGAACGTTTTCTTACCACTGGAGTTGTTGTTGAAGAACCCCTGGGAGAAGCGCTTTCCGCTGAAAGAGTTAAAGAATTAAACGTAATTTGTAATTTCGCTCGAATTAAATATGTTTTTAAAGCTAGCAAAGGTAATAAGAATAAGATTAAAACTAAAAAGAGATAATATTTCACCATGGAATTTAATCAACTTGCTCTGAACTTAGAGGAAATAGAAAGGAATTACCCAGATTCCCCTCTTGATTTCTTTAAAGATAAAAAATTATGTGTATTTAAAGCTTGCCTTGAAAAATATTTTCCTGGTGTAAGATACGGCATTTTAGATCTTGCTAATGAACTTGACTTAAAAGTAAGCGTGTCTGAGGGTCAATCTTGTTGTAGTGGTACCTTTTTTCAGCGAAATTTAATCACTAGAGCCCAATTTGCTGCTATTAATGAAAGAAATTTGTATGAACTAAATTCTCAATCAGAAATTTGTTTAATTAGTTGTAATGGTTGTTATAATTCTCTCATGAGGGGACGTGATTTTTTAAAAACTCCTGAAGTCTTTAAAAAAACTGAAAAAATATTAGATGATCTAAAAAAACAGATGGGTGAAAATGTAGACAGTCAAAAATATAAAATCCTCGAAAATCCGAGTGTACGATTAATTCACGATTTAGATTTTATTTATTTGATTCGAAATGAAGTTCTAAATTCCTTAAAATATAATTTAAAGGACCTAAAAGTGGCGGTTCATTATGGATGTCACTATCTTAATTTATCTCGTGATAAGAATAGTGTGGAAGGATATTTAAAAGATAAAACTAAATTAGATGAACTTGTTGAACTTTTTGGAGGAACAGCTTTAGACTATCAAGAAAAAGAAAGTTGTTGCGGATGGGGGGCTTCACAGATCTTAATTAACCCCCGAGAAGCATTAAAAATAACGCACGATAAACTTAAAAGTGCAGAAAATGTTGGAGCCGATTTTCTTTTAATGCCTTGTCCCACGTGTTTATACACATTAAGTAAACCAGAATACAGGGAAAAAATGAATAAGTGGTTTGGGGATAAGCTAGAAATTCCAACAATTCATCTTAACGAACTCATAGCTATATTACTTGGGTGTGAACAAGAAAGATGCTTGAGCTTGCGAAGAACTACTCCTCGCTTAGAAGAAATATTTGAAATAATTACAAATGATTAAATATAATTACATTTCTTCAATTGCTCTTCTTGGACAAGAATCTAAGCAAATTAGGCAACCAATACATTTTTCGTACGAAAATTTAAGTCTTAATGATTCATCAAAGTAGAGTGCATCTGTAGGGCATAAAGAAAGACAAGCTCCACAGTCTATACATTTATCATCATCTACAATAACCCTTCCTTTTTTATTTACTACTACTTTATTTTGAGTTAGAGCGTCAGTAATCATTTTAATCTTATCTTCTGGTACATCCAATAATAGATTAACTCCACTCGATCCAGTCGTAAATTTTAAAATATTGAATGTAATGTTATATTTTAAGATTTCATTGATGATTTTTGAGTAATCATCAATATCTCTGATAATAGCCAAAGGAAGCATGCAATTTATAATCGTTATCTTACATCAGCTCCTCAGACGTTATGATTCCAATAACTTGCTTCTCATCATTGATTATTGGTAAAGCGGATATATCATTCATTTTCATTCTCCTTGCTGCTACTTCGGCAGGTTCATTATCTTTTGCAATAATAACTTTTTTAGTTATTATATCTTTTATATGTGACTTATCCCTTGCGATTGCCTTTGTAACATCAAAACTAGTCACGATGCCAATCAAATACCGATCCTTATCAATAATTACTATGTGGTTTGTATTTTCTTCAATTATTTTTTCTGCGACCACTTTAATATCACAATCGTCAAAACATGTAATTGCTGGTTTTTTCAAATCTTTGACAAATTTTAGCTCGGAAACCTGTTTCATTGGATTGTATGTCGTGTTTGTTGGCAAGTTTTCTGCTGGTGGATTCAAGAAAAATATTCCGTCCTGGATCCACGTTTTTAACTCATTAGCTATTTTTCGAGCGTAAAATAGTGAGGAAAGTGAAGAGACTTTTACTTCTTTACCATCTATATCTATTTTACCTGATTTTAATTCTTTATAGTTAACTTTTCTTAATATGGGACGATTTCTTCTAGGTATTCCATAATCTATAACCTCAGTTTCAATATCTTCATCTTTTATGGCGGTTTTGCGTGCAAGATTTTCATTAAGAATGGGAATTGGGATTCCTACACCCACTGACATTGATGGACCATATTTTTCAAAATTAACTCCTCGAAGATATTCTGGTTTCATTTGCTTGAGATCTCCTTTTAGGAAGAGTGTCCCGAATCCATTTGTTGGATTGTGCTGCGTCCCTTCTCCCATGACATAGCCTATGCCGCCTCCTAGAAAAATTCTAGTACCTATTCCAATCGTTTCATAATCTGGATCATTACATAGGGGATTTAAAGACCCTGCTCCGGCATAATGCGCGTTTCCTAAGTTTGGTAACAGTTTACCCATATAAGTATAAAGTGTTTTATCAGTACTGTTTACAGCACACACGTATTTTTGATATGCATTTCGAGGATTGCACAATATTGCTTGATTTAGATCATCTATGGTGAAATATGTATCAATTTCCTCTAAAGGATAACAATCAGTCGTATATGAAGTGCCCCTTAACCTGATTGATTTTCTTGATACGAGATCTTCAATAACATTTCCACCTCCATAATCAAATGGCTTAATGTCTGCCATTCTTGTGACTCCAATATAGCAATCTACAGCAGCATTTCCATGATATGCATGAACTTCATTTAACCATAGATGTTCCAATTTAATGGGAGGATCAGAATGTCCAAAATTAAGGAAAGCGCCACTTGAACACATTGGACCAAATGTTCCCGTAGTCACCACATCTATTTCTTCAGCAGCTACCTGTTCACCCTCATTTTCTACAATTTTGATCATTTCTTCAGCAGTGACGACTACTACATCTCCACTTTTAATTTTTTGATTAATTTCATCATATGATTTTGGCATGATTCAACTTTTTATTTCCGTAATTTAGTTTAATTTGAAGTTCTTGTTGAATAGTATAGAAATATTTCCTTTATAAATAATTATGCATGAAAAAATGCTGCACGTGAATAAAACGTGCTTTTAACGCATGTTATTAAATAATAATGATTAAAGTGATAAATTATTAATTTTAAGTGAGCTTTTCTTTTTTAATTGCTATATGAAATAGAACTCTAATGGAAGAAACAGGCTCTCCAAAAAAAACAGGTCTTGCATTAGCCGCTTTAATAATTACGACCATCCTTTGGGGTACATCATTTATAATTACAAAGACAGTTATAAAGGAATTACCCATTTTTGCGTATTTAACTTTAAGGTATAGCATTGCACTTATTGGTGTCATTCCAATATTCTACCGCTTTAAAGGCCTTAATAAAAAAATAATGTATGGTGGAATAATCACGGGTATTTTATATTTTATATCTATTGCGTTTCAAACTTACGGTCTTCAAACAACTTCCGCAGGAAAAGCAGGATTCATTACTGGTTTAGGTACTGTCTTGGTTCCTTTTATGATATGGTTTGCTTATAAGAAAAGAGTTAAATTCCGGGTTTGGATTGCAGTGGTTTTATCCGTTGTTGGTATGGGCTTTTTGCTCTTAGAGGGTGAATCAGGTGTATTTATTGGAGATATGCTAGTTCTAGTATGTGCTGTGTTTTATGCCATCTTCATAGTAGCAAATGACGATTATGTAAGAAAAGTTGATGTATATCTTTTTTCCGTCATTCAATTAGCTACTTTATCATTGCTAAGTTTAGGATCATCATTCTTATTAGGTGAAAATTGGAACATATCTTCAAAACCCATGGATTTTTGGTTGATCATGATTTATATGGGAATAGGAGTTACTACCCTGACCTTTCTATTCCAAAATTATGGTCAACAATACCTGACTCCTGCGAAAACAGCTATTATCTTTACTTTAGAACCCGTTTTTGCAGCTTTCTTTGGCTTTCTACTTGGTAATGAATTACTCACTGTTTTTGGATTAATAGGCGCTACTATTATTTTTATCGCACTTCTTATTACGGTAATAAAAAATGAATAAATGTGTAAGTTATTCTCATGAAAAATGATTATACGTTAAAAAATGTGATTGTACAACCTAAAAGTGTCATTGTACGAACAAATTGTGATTTAACCATTTCATTCATGATTGAATTTGATCTTCCAAAAGATTCAAACATCTTTTTCCGATTTCGAGGTGGGAGAAACAATAAAAATGATTGGTATTGCCTTCAACCTTTTGATCCAAAACTTGATGGATATTTTGTTCTTAAAACCAACCCACCATCAAAAATGATTCCCCTCATATTTAATGGTAAAGAGTTAGGAATTAAATATGTTGTAGTTGACGATAATGGCATTAAAGCAGGTACTCTATTTAATATTGAAGTACATGGTACTTTAGTCCAATCTCTTGTTGAAAAGTCAAAGAAAATCGAAATTTTAATAGATTATCCAAATCAAAAACCTATATTTGTTCAAAATCCACCAACTATCAACATCATTCACGATAAATTTCACCATTTAACTATTATATGCCCTTCGACTATTTCGATAAACGAGGATTTCGAAACATTAATTAGAGCAGAGGATACATATAAAAACTTGATTAAAAATTTTGACTCAGAAATCAAATTATATATCTCTGATCAATTAAAAAAACAATTTCCCCTTCCTACTCATGAATTTCTCCAAGAATGTAATGGAATTTTAAAATTTTCGGGCAATTCCCTTTCAAAAGAGGGAAAATATGATATTATTGGAATTTGTAAAGGGAAAAAATATCGCTCTAATCCCATTATTTGTGAAGAAAAACCTTCTTCTAATGAAAAATTATACTGGGGATTTATTCATGCCCACACCAACAAAAGTGATGGCATGCTGGATCTTGATGATTTTTTCCATAACCTATTGAACGTTGGTCTAGATTTTGGAACTACAAGCGAACATGATCATGAATGGGAAACTTTAGATGAAGATTATACCGAAATCAAACAAAAAATAAAGGAAGTGCATAAAGACGGCAAATTTGTTTCCTTCTTTGGTTACGAATGGGGATATTGGTATACTGGTCATGGTGACATCTGTATTTATCATTATGATGATAATATCCCTATATTGAGATCAGATACAAACAAGTATAATTCTACAGCTAAATTGATAAAGAATCTAAAACCTTTTGCTGGTAAGGTTTTAATGATTGGGCACCATACTGCTCTTAGATCAGGATACCGCAACTGGGAAGTTTTTGACAATTCGGTGGAAAGATTAGTGGAGATTTACTCGACTTGGGGAAATCAAGAATATTCCTCTAAAGATGGAAATCCCCTCCCTCCACGATATAAATTTTTTGGTCATGGTCCAAATGCAAGAAAGAGAGGAGCAATATTAGAAAAGAGTGGATCATTCGTGCAAGATGCTCTTAAAAAGGGTTATAAATTAGGGTTCACTGCTGGTGGTGATGATCATTTCGGAGTGTATCCCTCAGGTTCCATAGACCCTGATAATGGCATATATCCATTAGGAATCATGGCGGTATGGGCAAAATCTCTTACGAAACGAGATATATGGGATGCTCTTTTTAATAGAAAATGTTATGGCACTACTGGACCGAGGATCATCATCAAGTTTTTTATAGAGGATTACATGATGGGAGATATAATTAATTTAGAAAAAAACATGGAATTTAAAGAAGAACGCAAGATTAAATTCAGTTTGGTAAGCCCTGTTAATATTGAAAAAATCGAATTAATTCGGAATAATGAACCTATTATTTCATATGCTCCTAAATCAGAAAATTTCAATACAGCGCATGTTGATAACGAGAATTTCAATGATATCGCATTAGATCATTCACAAGATTCAGAAAAATTTGTTTTTTATTATTTACGTATTCACTTACAAGGAAATAACATGGCTTGGTCAAGCCCGATTTGGATAATAGCCTCTCAAATAACTTGATTTTATCGCATTTCCTATATAAATAAATTTATTAATCTGTAATTTACTAGATTTGTATTATTATTATCTAGTTACGGGTTTTATAGTAAGAATATATTCAACTAATTTCATCAAGGATGAGTCATTACAATGCAAAAAATAAAAGCAAAAATTCTTCATTTATGTGAAAAATGTGGGAATGTAATGGTTACCCGAGTCCTACGAAGGGAATTAGACTTTAATATAAAGAATTTAGAACAAATTCACCAATGTGTAGTATGTAAATTTTGGAAATCTATTTCTTAATTGATTATTACGGTTCGCTCTTTCGAGTTATTAATTTACATTTCACAATTAGTGGAAGATTTATAATAAGATCAAACAAACTTATTTTATGAAGGATTTAACTTTACCTGAAGAATTTGTCTCAGTAAAGACTAAATTAAAAAAAAAACATTACAAAAATACAAATTAAAAGGATCAGAATCTCTGAATTCAACTATTTCGATATCTCTTTTCATATCAATTTAATTTTTTTTTAAGTTGCTCTAATTCCTTCTGTTTTACTATTTCTGATGATCCTGCATCAAGTCTATCAGAAATATCACCATCATTATTAATTTCCCATATTATCATCCGTAAGTAATTCCATTCAATATTAGGATGCCTTATAAGCTCGTTTAAATCATTATCGGTTAATACGTAGCATAAATCTAAACTCTTGTTAAAATTTTCCTTTCGGTCTTGCGTTATTGATTTAATCATGAGAGTTTTTAATTGATTCGATATCAATATTTTATGTTTATCTAAGAAGTCATCAATCCATGCATCACGACTATATGAACCCTTACGCATTGCCTCAATTAAGGTTAAAAGAAGAAGCTCACCATCAATATTAAAAAGATCGAGAATATCTTCGTAATTGAGAGCTTTAATATATCCTAAATCCATAACAGTCAATAAATCGTTTTCATTTTTTTGGCGAAGTAAATTATTTATTTTTATTTTAAGATAGGGATAAGCCACTTTTAAAAAATCGCCATGAAAAATTCCTTCTAATGCAAATATAGTGTTTTCAGCTTCAGGAGAATTTACCGCATTTATTAATTCATCAATCAAATCAAAATCACTACTAGTCAATAATTCCTCGATATGTCGGTAACCTAAATTAACAAAACCATCATAATAAATGAACCTCAATAAAGTGTTATAATCTTTATTTTTAAGTATGGCGCATAATCCTTTCATGATTATCTTTGGGGACTTTGTTATAAAATCATCATACCATCTAAAAATCGTTTCATTATAATATTTATCCAGTACTACATAAACGTCTTTGAGAAATTCCTCTTCAGCAAGAGTATCACCTATCTGAATTAAAAAATTGTATATGGGAAATACCACATCTCTAAAATTATGAGTGTTATTGGCTAAATACTCTCTTAGGTCCGGATTTCCCTCTAAGATATTTATTTTTATATTATCTTCAATAAGATATTTCGTGTATCCCTGTTTGATTAGAAATAACATTACATTGGGACTCCCACTCTCAAACCGTTTAATAATCTCCTCATTAATCACTTTCTTGGCTATTGGATCTCCTGCTTTCACCAGTTCTGCCAATAGAGGAAATGACAAGTTGCTGTGCAATAATCTTGTATCATAATCCTGTTCCGCCCACACCTGCACGTTTGAACAATGACCCCAAAATTCTGTTTCAGGATCGATTTCATAGGTTACCCCTTCTTGACCGTCATATGTCCAGCCTAAAACATCAGCAGCTTCATCAATTGAATTAATTTCTTCATAACTTTCAATTTTGTCAATAGCAATATTTAGCATGAGATACTTGCATTGTTCAAACAATCTCTCATTTATGTAAATATTTGTTTTATCCTCTTCTAACTTTAAGGTAAGGAACTTGTTGATTTTGAATTCTTTCATGATTCTGTCTATTCTCATTATTCTAATAGTTCATAGTTTTTTTAAATATTATCATTTTTCTAATTTAATTATAAAAAAAAAATAATAAATTTTATTATAAGATAGATCTACATTCCGTACACATCCTTACTTCCTCACCATTTTCTTTAATGAGGGCAAAGACTTGCTCTTTGGCACAAGTGGAACAACTCGCTTTTTGTGAATCGGCAAATAGGAATTCATTGATCATTGCTTTGGCGATCTCTCTCCATCCACTTGGTGTATCCAAGGGAATCACGTGACTAACAACCTCAAGCTCTGAACTTGTTTTGATTGAAGAAAGCTCTTTCGCAGTAATCTCAAATATCTCGGCACTCATGATCGAAAAATCATCATGATCGTCAATAAAAGAGTCTTCTAACGCGATTCTTTCCAGTAATTCGTCATAGCTGAACACGGGCATCGCAATTTTCTCGCTATATCTTTGTATCTTGATGTACTCCTCTTCCTCATCTAAATATGAATAGGCAAAATTCCCGTTCTCAGCGATGATGTCCCAATCTGTCTCGTTATATTTCAATACCAAAAATTTTGTTTTAGTCATTATATATTTCTAACCTCCTATACTTCCATTTCTCGATGGTCAGAAAAAATCTACTTGGAGAAAGAGTGAGCAAATTTTTTAATAGTTGCTTGTACTCGCCTAACCCAGTACTCGATCGCAAGATATAGTAATTATTTTTGAAA
>DAOUVJ010000054.1 GCA_030667705.1 Promethearchaeota archaeon
ATTTTCAAACTCAGGAGGAATTTCAAATCGTTTCTTCATGTAATCTAATATTTTTTTATTCCCAGCAGAATTTTTTTGATGGTTTTCCATGATTGGCGAGAAGAAATCAAATTGATCTGTAGGGCAGATTTCTTCAATTGTTTTGATAGAAGGGAAGGATTCATAACCAAATTCCGACATGAAACGCGAATTAAATTTCCGATAGGCTCTAAATGGTTTATTTCTATGCCATACATCCCAAAAATGTGAATCACCAATATCGGGTGAGTTTGAATTTTGTGTTCCAAGACTATCTCCCACAAAACCGTTAGAAGGAGAACTAGGCCAATAAGGATGACTAGGGTCGTAAGTATTTATTAGTTCGGGTAAAATTTTCTCAAAGACTGTTAAATATCCCGATTTAAATTCATCATCTTGAGTAATCCCCGCAATTTGTAATTCCAATTTCCATAACCATTCAATTTCATTATTTCCGCACCATAACGATAAACTAGGATGATTTCTTAATCTCTTAATGTTTTGAGTAGCTTCTACTTTAAAATTCTCAATAAACTCTTCATCATGAGGATAAACAGCACACGCAAATGGGAAATCTTGCCATACCAAAATACCTAACTCATCACATGTATCGTAAAACAAGTCATCTTCATAGATTCCACCACCCCAAACGCGAATCATATTCATGTTAGTTTCTTTAGCATTTACTAAATTTGATTGATAAAGACCTCTTTTTTTCCCTCTTGGAATAAAGCTATCAACTGGAATCCAATTAGCCCCTTTAGCAAATATAGGGATACCGTTTAACATGAAGTAAAAAGATTCTCCCCATTCGTCAGCATTTTGTATTAATCGAATCTCTCTCATGCCTACCTTCTGCTTTAAGGAATCTATCATGCCATTATTACTAATTGTAACTGAAAGATCATATAGATGGGGGGTACCAAGATCATGAGTCCACCAAAGATATGGGTACTCAATTGTAAACTCAACTTTTGGGGCCAAGATGTTGATAGATTTCTCATGAGTAAATAATTTACCATCAGGGGCTTTCAAATCCACTTTTAAACTGTAATCGTTTAGCTCACTGGTTGATAAATCGGATTCTAAATTTATTTCGATGGATAAATCTATTGACATGACCCCAAGATCAGTAATATCCTTTAACTCAGATGACTCATTAAGATTTTTATTATAGTTTAATTTCTGAACAATATAAATGGAATCGATTTTAATACTATCGTAACCAATTAGTTCAACAGGTTTCCATATTCCTATATCGGGTAATTTTGGCCCCCAATCCCATCCAAAAGAATACTGTGCCTTGCGTAGATATGGTACTCCCGGAATCGCAGCATAACCCGTGTTTAAATTAATACCACATTTTTCTTTCTCTTCCCGAGCTTTTATTGTTGGACTTTTAAATTTAACCGTTAGTCTATTTCCTTTACTTCTTAATTTCGATTTTACTCTAAAATCGTATCTAACAAACAAGTTGTTTGTAGATCCAAGATTATCCCCATTTAAAATAACTTCTGATATGGTATCCAATCCGTTAAATCGGAGCAATATTACTTTGTGCTCTAAAAAATCTGGTTCGAGATCAAATTCGGTCTCATATATCCAATCTGATTCGTAAACCCACGAGACCTCGTGCTCTCTTAATCCGTAAAATGGATCCTCAATCACTTCATTATCTATTAAAGATTCAAAAACAGACCCAGGAACCTTTGTAGGCATATTTAGGTTTCTTTCTTCATGCAACAGTGTCCAGTTTTCCACTAAACTAATCTTTTCTACTTTTTCCATGATCAACTTTAAATTATATTTTTTTTATGTAGAGCTCTAAAACAGAAGTATAGCATTGTTGATATGAAATAAGAAGTTATATAAAATAAATAATGTCAGTAATCTAACGGTTTTTTATTTTTTATTGTTAGTTGTGAATTATCTTTCATAATAAAGAGGTTTAAATAGCAATTTTCTTTTTTTATAATTAAGTAGTGTGTTTTATTAGCACAATTAAAAATTGAAAATTGAAAATAAAGATGCCTGATAACGAATTAGATAAAATTAGACTGCAAAAAGCAGAATCGATGATGAAAACAAGTAGTGTACCAAAAGAAATTGTTAAAATTAAAACTATGGAAGAATTTAATAACCTTTCAAAAGATTTTCCCGAAAAGGTAGTCATGATCGACTTTTGGGCTGTATGGTGTGGTCCTTGCATGACTTTCGCACCTGTTTTCGAAAAACTTAACTCCGAATACGGAGGAGAGTTCATATTTGTAAAGGTTAACGTGGATGAAGTTGGTTCCATAGCACAAAGATATGGAATTTCCGGGATTCCCACAACATTGTTCCTTAAGGGAGGAAATGTAGTCCACAAAATCGTTGGAGCCTATCCATATGAACACATGAAGAAGGTATTAGAGAAGTTAAAGTCTTTTAATCACTAAGGTTTTACATTCTACATTTTATTTTTTAATTTATTACAATAAATTATTATTACTATAAAGGAAGTGTAAATAATCATGGAAAGTATTTCTACACAACTGAAAAGTTGGTTAGAAGAAGAAAAGAAGGTTTTCAAGAGTTGTAACTTATTTAAATGCATTCTTGGTTTGAATGAACTGGAATCGAACGTTTTTTCATATTTGTTGAATCATGAATATGTGACTACAATAGAGCTCGCAAATGTCCTAGAAAAAGATAGAAGTTCCATACAGAGATCATTACAAAATCTAATTAAATCGGAAATGATCAGAAGGAAATCAATGTCTTTAAAAGATTATACCGATTTAAAGGGATATGTAGAATCTCCCAAAAGAGGGTACCTTTATGTTTACACAACTGAAGAATTAGGAATTGTCAAACAGAAATTGGTAGGATTATTAGAACAATGGTATGATGTCATGTTAAATACGGTAGCCTCATTAGACAGTCTTTTCGATTGTTATGAACAAGATGGGGAGCTATGCTAAAAAAAATTCTTTTCTACTATATTATGAAATAGAATGCTTTTATATTATACCGACATAAGATAATTCATGGAAAAAAATTCGAATAATCTTCCAAAATTATCTCTAATCTTATTTATTGCAACCGTTACACTAATTAGTTCCGTTTCAAACATGATTTCTCCAAATCTTCTTATTATTTCAGCATATTTTGGTTTTGGAGAAAATACAGTACCATTAGGTATTTTAACGTCGTCGTTTACTCTCCTTTCAGGGGTTACAATGCTAATCTTCGGATATCTAGCAGATAAAATCGTGCGAAAATGGATAGTTATCGGTGGTGCCCTAATATTTTCAGTTTTTTCCACATTGACCATTCTTGTTCCTCCAGGATTTCTCGGTTATATTCTTTTTTTCATATTCACTATCATGACGGGAATTGGATATGGAGCTTTGATTCCAAGCACATTTTCCTTGATTGGTGATTTAGTTAGTCAAGAAGATCGTTCAAAAGGGTTTTCATTCTTCTCAATTTCTTCATTAATAGGCATGGTTTTAGGTACGGGATTAGCAACCTTTTCAGATGATTGGAGGACTGCATTTACCTTAATTGGAGTAGCAGGTTTAATAACTACTGTATTTTTCACGTTTTTTAAAGAACCATCCAGAATTGGAAAGGATTATATCAATACTACTTCAGATGATGGGGCAGATTATAGGTATAGAATTAAACGTGCAGATCTACCAGTGATCTTTAAAAAAAAGGCAAATATTTGGTTGATCATTAATTTTGTTGATACTATTCCTACGGGAATTATTTTGTTCCTATTATTTGCCTACATGGAGGATTTCCACGGAATTTCTTCTGATGCCACAATATTCCTTCTATTATTCATTTTGTTAGCCACGTTAATTGGAACCATTGTATTTGGATATATAGGTGATAAATTATTTCAGAGAGGAAATAAAAAGGCGCGAGTAAAGCTTGCTCTTTATGGAAACATCCTCCCCATACCGTTTATATTCATTGCTTTAATAATTCCATTCAAACCTCCGAATTTAATGCCTGGAATTATAATATTTACAATATTATTCATGATTGGAATGGTTTTGAATGGCGCAGTAAATGGAAACTGGTATGCTACTGTTGTAGATTTAAACTTACCTGAACATCGAGGCACGGTGTTAGCAACATCAAATTTCTTCGATATTATTGGAAGAGCAATCGGTCCCTTGATTGGAGCGATAATTGCGGATACATTAGGATTCAATTTTGGAATGATGGTCTCCATTTTCTTTTGGGTTCTAATACCTTTCTTTTGGATCGGTGTGTTAAAAAACATAGTTCCTGAAATGGAAAAAACAGCTGAAATATTTAAGGAAAGGTTAGAAAAAATATCATAAATATCAATAATATTTATTAATTCAAACAACAATTTATGAAGAAGGTTGATTTAAAATGATAATGAAAATGGATTTAATCAAATCAAAAAAACCCGAAGCTACTATTTCAGATATGGCATTGTGGTTTCAATCGCACCCTAGTGTTCAATTGAAACTGGTTTCTCAATATGTTGCTAATGGGGCAGTTTGGACATCATTATTTTATGAAGAATGATGATGGAAGTTCTTGAAAGAACTTTTACAGTCCTCAGGTAATGCCATTTTTACTTCTTTTTTATTATTATGTAGAAATTTTTTATTATATATAAGATAATTATTATTCAAGAAAATGACAGATAAAAATGCTTTTTCAGACCATCTTTTTCAATTTCGGAGCGTTGAGAAAAAGAAATTAGTCTTATCCTTAATAATTACGATTTCGGTAATGGTTATAGAAATTATTGGGGGTTATATAACTAATAGCATCGCTTTAATAAGCGACGCAGGACACATGTTTACGCATTCATTCGCTATTGGAATCAGCTTATTGGCAATATTTATCGCACGGAAGCCACCTTGTCATCATAAAACTTTCGGCTTATATCGTGCTGAAGTTCTGGCTGCTTTCATTAATGGTTTATTTCTTTTACCAATTATCGGGATAATAATCTATGAAGCGATATTGCGATTCTTGAACCCTGTAGAAATATTAGGTCCATACATGTTTATAGTAGCCATTATCGGGCTAGCTGTGAATATTTCATCAATTCTTATCCTTCAAGGGAGTCAAAAAAAGAGTCTGAATGTAAAAAGCGTATTTTACCACATGATTGCTGATGCTGCTTCTTCAATTGGTATTGTAATTGTTGCTATAATCATATCATATACGGGATTTACTTTTCTTGATCCATTAGTTAGTTTAGGCATCTCGTTCGTGATTTTATATTGGGCATGGAATATTTTACGAGATTCCACGAGAATATTATTAGAGGTTGCACCTAAGGGGATAAACATTGATGATATAAGTAGAAGTCTAAAAAATAAATTTCCAGAAATTATTGACATGACAAATGCGCATTTTTGGACAATCACTCCCAACATGCTCGTTTTCACAGCACATATTTTCATTAATAACGAAAAAATTAATGAGAATCAGGATGGATTGCTTTCAAATATTACTGATTTTCTAAAAAAAGAATATAATGTAATTGAATCCACCGTTCAGTTATTTTCGACCCTGAATTCTGAGGTTTGTTAATTTTAAATAGAAGTTACTAAAATTAAAACACCAATAAATATAAAAAGCGAGATAGATACGATCTTAAGATATAACTTTGGAACCTTCCGAGCGATAATTGAACCAATTAAAATTCCCATCCAAGTCACGCAAATTAACGCGAAAAATGATCCTAACCAGACTTCTATAGGAAATAAATAAAGAGAGGCAAGAGTTATGGTAAGAATTTGAGATTTATCTCCTAGTTCCATCAAAAAAATGAACCCAAAGCCAGCTAAGTAAGGATTTCTCTTCAGTCGAGAAAATTTATTTTCTTCGGGTTCTTCTTCAGTTAAGCTAGAACTAGAACTTTTTTCAGCTTGTTTTTTGAGTTTGTGGTTTAAATACAATTCTTTTAAGTCACGTGTTTCAAGTATCCCTATAATAATAAATACTAGCCCAGAAACTATCGAAATGATGAATAGTGGAATAAAATTAGTAATTACAGCACCAAAGAATACTCCCATAGTCACTAATAACGCAAATGCAACCGTTGCCCCAATACCAACTTTATAGAATTTCTTGTAATCTAATGCTAAGTTAAACACGATGAGTTGGGTTTTGTCTCCTAATTCCCCAATAAATAATAATCCAAAGGTAATCAATAGAACCTCTAAATTCATATTTTAATGAATTAAAAAAATCTATTATATTTTTCGCATTTTATAAGTATTTTAATATAATATCTCTTGAATTTTTTTATTATTAGAAAATCGGTAAGTTAAAGATATAAATCCTTATTTTAAATCATAAATTTTTCTGAGTTTAAGGATTGCTTTAATTTTAGAAAATGTTAAAAATATTATTTTAGATAAGACTAATGCTTTTATCATTTCATCTATAGAAATAATTAGGTGATAATTATAATATCGATTATTAATCTCTCAGTTCCAATATTTTTGGCATTTAGAGAAGGTTTGGAAGCAACACTTATTATTGTGATTTTATTATTGTATCTAAAAAATACTGGGCAAAAGAAGTATAATAAATACGTTTATTTTGGGAGCTTTTTAGCTATCGTTTTAAGCATAATATTTGCATTTGCATTTACGTTTTTCTTCGGGGGATTCACAGGAACAACTGAACAAATATTTGAAGGAACTACATTCGTGATTTCTGGAATTTTTATTATCACATTAATTCTATGGATTGGTAAAGAAGGACCTAAGATGAAAGAAAACCTTGAACAAAAGTTGGAAGAATCTATTCAAAAACAGAAAGTATTTTCCATTCTCATCTTGACTTTTGTAATAATAATGAGAGAGGGAATAGAACTTGTTCTTCTCTTGGCAGGTGCTACTTCAGTTGGATCCTTGAATCAATTAGATGTTGTTGTTGGTTCAATTATTGGATTAGCGATATCAATTTTAATTGGTTTATTCACTTATTACGGAGTGCGCTCTATCAATATTACTAAATTCCTTAAAATTACGAATGTCTTACTCATTTTATTTGCCACTGGTCTAATAACTTATGGGATTCATGAATTCATAGAAGCCGGAGTTATTAACCCCATAATCAATGAAGTTTGGAATATTAAACAAATACTTCCCGAATCATTTCCGGATGGAAATCCTACTACTCCAGAATTTTTAGAAATTATTGGATCGTTGTTAAAAACTCTATTTGGCTATAACGCAAATCCTTCATTGTTGGAAATAATAATATATCCAGTATTATTGACTTCTATAGGAATAACGTCTTGGAAATTATGGAAAAAGTAGGTTTTTTTTTCATCCATAATCTCTCCCTTAATCTTCTTTAACGATATGACTGGACATGTCATCATCATAATTATACATGTGGAATTTGTTAGGGCTAAGGAGGAAGTTCGGGTCCACAGTTTTTTTCATATTTTTAAAAAACTGAATAAAATCAGGTGTATAAGCATTTGCTTCTACGATAGATTGTGAGATTGCTTCTCCAAGCCAGTAATGAACCCCACCATACCGAACTTGAAGTCGTATTTTCTTATGCCACATTTTCATGGATGATTCTCGTAGTTCATCGATATTGTCAGCATTAAAACCACCCACTATTACACAATTACCGTTAGGCAAGAGAAAAATGACTGTAGCAAATAGGGAGATGCTCCCCTCGGGAAATTCACTTCTATATTTAAGGTCAAATTGGGTACTTTTTTCAGCTACTTCAGGAATCGCAGATATCGGCACCTTGTGACAAGTTGTACACGAAATTTTAGGTGGAACAATTGAAATATATTTATTGAAATAATTATAGGCATACTTCAACTCAAATTTCCAATCTCTTGAAAGAGTAGCATCTAAATCTATTTCTTGCATCTCAAAATCTCTCGCATCCTCTTTCATTATATTATCGACTTGCTCAAGAAGCACATCCAAAATTCGCTCATCCATCGCTTCTACCAATATAGAAAATACAGGACCTTTCATGCGGGGTCTCTTGATAGGTTTGTTTTCCACCCCCATATTTGCTAATAACTGCATGGTAATGAGTGGAACAACCAATACATCGTGTAATCCGTCTCTTACTTCCGTTCTTAATCGATGTAATAGTTCATATACTTTATTGTAATCGTTCTTATTTAGGATATAATACCGTTGTGCTTTGAAGGGAGTCACTGGAAATAATTTAAGAAATGCTTTCGTTTTGATCCCCATGGTGCCGACATCTCCCATAAAAAGTCCAGTAAAATCAGGAGCCACACCATAGCGACAGAATGGTTCAGCGAATTTATTAGCCGCGGCTCCTGTCCTTATTATTGTTCCTTGAGGATTTGGAAGTACAGCTTCTACACCTAAACAAATATCGGGTACTACCCCATATTTAGTAGAGCCAAATCCAGCAGTACTATTCGATAAACCGCCCCCAATAGTGGCAGAAAAACCACTTCCAGGACCAAGAACCCCTGTTGTTAATCCCTTCTCATGCAATATTGAAAGTAAAGCTCCCCACGTTATTCCAGCTTCCACTTCACAATAAAAATTTTCCTCATTGATTTGAAGGATATTATTCATTCGAGTGAGATCTAAGAGAATCCCTCCTTGGGTGACTGAGCCACCAACAAGATCGGCTCCGCCTCCTCGGGGTACCATTGGAATTTTGAATTTGTTAGCAATTTGTACGATTGCAGATACTTCTTCACTTGATACAGGTCGAACGATCATATCCGCCCATCTATCTGGAAAGGCAGGATCTACGTTCCGAGAATATGCCGCTTTCATGAAATCCTTTTCGGTGATATATTTAGAACCGATAATTCCTTCAATTTCCTTGTAAGCTCTATCTAAAGTTGACATTTCAAGTTCAATTTATTTAATCAATAATTATAATATAGACAGTGATTTAATAATATATAAAATTAGTATTAA
The DNA here is from genome assembly GCA_030667705.1 of Promethearchaeota archaeon. Classification (GTDB taxonomy): domain Archaea; phylum Asgardarchaeota; class Lokiarchaeia; order Sigyniarchaeales; family SOKP01; genus SOKP01. The sequence continues at coordinate 8,970 of DAOUVJ010000054.1, forward strand.
TTAAGACTTAGAAGTGATTTTATGGGATTTGTAAAAACACCAGAAGAACTAATAAAACTAAAGAGAAATTCTTTTGATTTTTATGACGCCGAATTTGTGTCAATGTATTGGGAGACAAAACCAGAAATTGTCGAACGATTATTACCTCCTCCACTCAAACCGGCGAAACATCCGGTAGCTTGTGCATTTATCGCTAATTATCCTCGAACTAATTTTGGAGTAAGCTATAGAGAAGGTGCATTGTTTTTATTTGCGGAATTTGACAATGTCACGGGAATGTATTGCCTTGCAATGCCAGTTGATAATGATATGGCGATGATCGGGGGAAGAGAGGTATTTGGGTATCCAAAAAAAATGTCTAACATTCATTTTGAAAAAAAGGAGACAAAATTTGAGGGTTGGGTAGAGCGTCATGGAATTAAATATATTGAAGTAAAAGCAGATCTTAACAATAAAACAAATGCTAAAGATTTTCTGAAAATTGGCATGGAACTTGGCCTAAATCCTGGTAAACCGGCAAGTACTACATACAATTTCAAGTATTTTTTATCTCCTAAGTATGAAGGTTTTGACTATAATCCTCGCTTGATTAGAGAAGAAATCACGATGCAATCTAGTGAAATGGCTTTGGGAAACTTTGAAATAAAGTTAAATCATTCAGATGACGATCCTTGGGATGAAATAGAGATAGAGAGAATTCTAGGCTGCTTATATCTCAAGACTGACAGTCAAATGCAACCTGGGGAAATTGTTGCTGAAGTTGAATCGGAAAAGTTTGAACCATATTCTTTTATAAAAGTTGATAGATACGAGAAATAACCTTTAAATAGTAATTATTTCTACCACTTTTTTTTTTATTATTCCAAAATCTTAAAGTTTAGAATTATTTTAATTTTTTTACTCTTTTTTCAATTTTCTTCTTTAACTTTTCCAATGATGGAGGTGGTCCGGTATTGATTTCTTTTCCATCAATAAAAAGCGCATCACCTATCCCCCATTCTTCAAAATTTTGCCTATTGAAAGTATTAATTTCTTGAAAAACGACTTTATCTCCAAATTCCTTAGAAGCTTTTTTGGCTCTTTCAAAAACAAGATTCTGGGCGGGACACCAACCATTAATGAAAGCAGTGACTACCACTTTTCCTGGTATTTTTTGGGGTACTTTTTTAGGTTTGATCCATTGAGGAGGCTCAGCATCATTTGTAAATGACTTCCATAACAATACAGCGATACCTTGTTTATCTATTTTCTCATAACCTTGCTTTTTAAACCATGAAGATTTCATCCAGAACGGAAGGGATACGCCCCATGCCACTAGTCCTTTACCACCTCGTTCCTTAACATCTTCTTCTGCAGTTCTAAGGAGTTCTTTTCCTATTCCTTTCTTTTGATTATTTCCTACGCCCTCTTCATATCCGTGAACCCAAATACAGAGAATATAGTAGAGATCCTTACCTTTTGCTATCGAAAGTTCAATCGGCACGTATTGTATCATTCCAATAACGGCATCATTATCATCGAGAGCTAATTTTACACCGAGAAAATAATTTTTTTCTTTTATCGTTTTGTACCAATTTTCTTTGTGATCTCCACCTTCTTTCATCTCTGAAGACCATCCTTCCAAGCACACGAAATAAGTTTCTTCGTGCTTTTCTTCCAAATTAACTATCTTTACCATTAGATTTCACATCAAAATAACAATAATCTCATTATTTTAATCTAGTATTGTTAATTGTTTGAGATTGCTTATAATTTAATTCTTTTGAGACTTCATTTTTTGTAATTTAGAATAATTATATATTACTGAATTATTTTCTCGAACATAGATGACAATTCTTTTTGAATCACATGGAAGTTTTAATTCTGGGAAACAATCCTACATAGCGTTAACTTCAAAAAGATCAAGAGGAATTATCACATTAACGGACCAAGGTTTATCCTTTCAATCTGAAAAAGATAAGATCATTTATCAAATCAAGACAATTGATATAAATAGCTTCTATTTTAAACGCACATATAAACTTCACATTATTGAGATAAATGATATTCATGGAAATTCTTATTCCATTCACGCAATGATAAAAAAGAATGACACGATCTTATCATCTAAATACGAAACTGAAAACTTATTCAGGCATTTAACTAGAATGATCTTAAAGAAAGATAAAACTATTTTTTTTGAGATTAAGGGAGGTTTTTGGAATGGATCACCTAGTTTATTAAATTGGAAGGCAAACATGGAAAAAGGAATCATTATTCTAACAGAGGATTATTTATCTTTTAAACCATATGATAAGGGGGAAATTAGGGCAATTAGGGTTATAAAAATTCATGCAATCATTCCATTCCTTCAAAAATCCACCAAGATGGTGCAAATTGAGATGGATAATAAAGATATCTATACATGTGTACCGCTAAGAGAAAAATTCGGGAGACAAGTGCCCGATAAGAATAAAATAGATAAGTTCATCGAATTGCTTAATCAAATGAAGATGTATAAGGAATCTGAACAGCTCAAGTTAAAAGATTTAGAAGAAGAAAGGCTTGATCAAATAAAGGCGATGCTGGCGGTATCTACGCGGTTGCAGCTGAAAATGGTGCGTATCGCATTGAACATGGATGAAAAAATATTTACCAAGAAAATTTTTGAGTGGGCTAAAAAATTTAATTTTGTCATAGATGGAGATCATCTAATTGTAAATCCTGAATTTATTTCTGAATTTCTTCAAGACTTAGGGGAAGATCAAAGTCAAAAAGTTCAGTGTGCGTTTTGCCAGAAGTTTATCGAGCCCAACGTAAAAGTTTGTCCGTATTGTGGAGTAAATCTTTAAACCCTTATACTTTCAATCAAATTGCAATATGTACATAATTGTGACTTCCCGCTCGGATAACCGCAAATCTGGCACTCATTATATTCTTGGCTAGGAAGATTTTTGTACAACTTTTCTGATATTCGTTGAAAACTTTCAAATAAATTATGTTCAACTTCAGGAAGGATAGTTTTTATCTTCAAAATAAAATCCAAAACTCGCTTCCTGAGGATAGGATCTTCTTCTCTATAAGGACAGTGGGAGGGATAATATTTTAAATGTTTCAGATTTGCATAGAGAAAAATCTCTTCTTCAGGAATCTTAATCAAGGGTTTAATTTTTTTAATAAAATGTTTTTTCATTTCTGTGTTCTCTGTTTTGAAGAGATATTGATTTGCTATCAGTTGATGCCGTTTATGAAGAATATTCATGAGAAATGTTTCTGTAACATCAGTTAAATTATGTCCAAGAACCAAAACGGTTCCGCCCAAGTTTTTTGCTCCTTCATTTAACAAGCGCCTTCTAATAGTAGCACAATAATTACATGTGTATCTCTCAGTATCAGTTCCTCTTTTTAATAATAAAATATCATCTAAATTCTCCCCTACACGTTCCTTGAATGAAATAATCTCATGTTCGATATTGTATCTTTGACAAAATTGTTTCGCATCTTTAATACTACTTTTACGATAATCGCTAATTCCCTCATCTATGGTAAGTGCAATTATTGGTTCAGTATTTCTAATTTTTTCCTTGATCTTAATCATGTTATACAAAAGACTTATGGAATCTTTTCCACCTGATAGTCCAACTATGATCCTATCTTCTGGTTTTAACATTCGATAATGAATTACAGTTTGATAAATCACGTTTTCAATCGATTCTGTAAAACAGGCTGGACAATGGAATTCACCAGTGATCTTCCTTTGAATTACCATCGTTTTTTTATGACAAGAAGTACAAAGACCACTTTTTAATTGAATAGAGTATTCGCTCTGATCTGTTTTATAATCTTCCGTAAATTTTCACTCTCATTACTTTATTCTAGTAAGAATTTTGATCTTACCACCTAATTTCTGCCTAGATTTTCCTTCTAAACCTGTACCTAATACATTTTCATCAATTAAATCATAAATCGCATGTTTTAAAGTTATAAGAGGGATTTTTTGGAGCTCTCTTATCTCGATAAGCTCATCAATAGATATAGATTCACCTGGTTTAATTACCGATTTAACAAATCTTTTAATGTCTCTTAAATCGCTTGTAATTGTAATGATCTCTCGATCTTCTTCATCGCTTAATTTAACTTCTGAAACACTGATTTTCGACATTAGGAATTTCACTTGCTCCTCAAGCAATCGAATCCTTCCTTTCAATTCCAAAATCAAATCGTTTTTTGGTTTCTTTTCCGATTTCTTAATAGCTAGATATTTTTGAATAAGTTCTTGAAGTTTTGAATCTTCAACATTAGCCGCATTTATTAGTTCTATCTTTTCCTTCTTTTTGTAACTTTTTTTGAACGGGATATTACATTCCTTGGCTAACTTATCAAGGAGAGGAACAGTCAAATCATTCAGACTAACCATGTTATTCACCAAAGAAGAAAATAATGAAATTTCTTATATATATTGTTTTAAAATCATCGATTAAATAAAAATTAATAATAATGAATTCAAAAAAATGAAAAATAAAAAAGATTAATGTTTCAGAATTATTTTATAAAGGTCTTCTACCATTTTCGATTGATACACGAGTAGAGAACTTTCGCTTAAGGTTAGTATTCGAAATTTAAGTATTATTTTATTACCAAAATCAATTACATGAAATTTAGGTTTTATTCCAAATACACCCTTATATTTCTGACAAATTTCTTCGATCTCGGCAACTTTTATTCTAAATTGGTGGTAAGGCACGTCCATCTTAAAATTGAATGAATGAACAACATTACTATTGTTCTCCAGCACTTTTTCATGGAATTGGTTCAATTCTTCTTCAGATTCTTTCCTTTTCGCTTCATTATAAACATCAATATCCAAACGAGCATTTCCGATTTCTTGAGGGGATCTTACAAGTTTTTTGAATCGCATGTAATTTTTTTTTCGTTTAAGTTTAATAGAGTAGTTTAAGATGATGGAGGATACTAATTCAGAGTTTGATATTTCGATGATAATTCTATCAAATGTTTCAATAATTACGCGAGTAAGAGTTATAGACCTTACTATGCCTTTCTGTCCTTTAACCTTAACAATGTCCCCAATATCAAATGGATCAATTACCCAAATCAATAAACCGGCAATATAATTTGAAAATATACCACTTGTAGCGAATGCTAATGCTGTACTGAGTGATCCCGTGATGATAGCACTATATTCATTTGGTATGCTCGTGAAAGAAGGGAAACCATTAATTATTAGGTAGATAAAGCTTACAACCAAAGCTAACCGGAAAATAAACACGACTTTATTTCTCCCTCTAACTGATAGTTTAGGAATAGCACTTAGAAGAATATTGAAAAAGTAATTAACTACATAAAAAATCGCACCGATCAAAGCAAGATAAATGAAAGCTTCGATATTTGTTGGAAAAAGGGCGGCTATTTTCCTGCACCTCCCTCGCGTTTATTAGCATTTGATTGGTATTTGTCCCATTCATCGAATATTTCTTCTTGGTATATTTCATAAACTAAATCTCTCAAAAAAGAATCCATGAATTCCAGTATCAACTTGGGTTTGAGTGAGCTAACATACATGTTAATGCGAACTCTCCCAAATCGCGTTTTATCTATTATATACTCTGGACGGATCCCAAATACAGGCTCATATCTATCAAAAACAGGCATTATTTTATCGTTTAGAGTTGCTGGATTAACTGAACCTAATAATTCAAGCGGTTTGATGTATCTAGTCGTTTTGGCTTTTGAAGATAATAGTTTGTTGATCATTTTTACGTATTGTTTGTATAACTTCTTCTTATCAAATTCCTCCTTTTTCACGCGTCTATATGCTTGATACTTCATATGAGTGAATTTTATGATTGAAGAACCATATACGCTGCTATTAGGAATTATAACATGAACACCATCAAATTCTCTAATTATCGTATAATTTAATGTAATCTCCTGAACTAATCCCTGTATACCATTTGTTTCAATTAAGTCACCTACTTCAAATTGTCCTGATCCTAATAGTAATACACCCGAGATTATATTATTGATAATCTTGCTCAAGTTTAATGATATGGAGATTACCAAAAAGGACAAAATAGCCACTAAAAAGGGAAAATTGAATGACCCAATAAACAAAAAAATGAAAATACTCCATATTAAATTGATAATTATAGAAACTATCGCCTGATGGTAACGCTTCTTTATGAAGAACTTTATAAGGTTTATAAGTGGTTTTCGAATGATGAAAATTATAGCGATAACAAGAAATAAGTTGACTGATAATTCGTCTAATGGAGAATAAAAGTAAACCCATATAGATAGTGGAATCAACAAGCAAAGATAGATTAAATATTTATAATAAATTTTCATACTTCCTCAAATTTTATTTTAGTAGATTTTATTATTAATGATATTGATAATAATTTTTGCATTTTTAATTCCATAATGAAATAGATGGTAGTAAACTTTTTTTAATTTTTAATTTTAGTTGAATTTTTTTTACACACACTTAAGCAAATGGTAAAAGACATATAGACCTTATTTTAACTTCCGTTTTAAAGTCTCTTTTATGAAAATTTTAGAAAATCTCATAACTTCATTCAGAAATAGTTTGGTAAACTTTTTTTAAAATGCTTCATATAATTCATTTACTGATACGAATTTTTGTATCATAAGTTTTATTGAAACACAACAAAGAAACACTGGTTTTACAAATGGTAAAAGGTACAGTTAAATGGTTTGATGCCCGAAAGGGTTATGGCTTCATTACACGTGATGATGACTCATCTGATGTCTTTGTACATTTTTCAGTAATTCAAAGCTCAGACGATGAATTCAAAGTCATTTATGAAGGCGATATTGTCGAGTTTGAAATTACGGATGGCGATAAGGGTCCACAAGCAAGTGATTTGACCGTTGTCGAAAAAGGTCCTCGTACGAGTTTTCGAAACCGAAGATATGATTAATTATATTAATTAGTTAATGTAATTAGTAAGAATTTTAATTACGGAAATATCAAGAGAGACACAAGGTTTGAAAACTCCAAATGAGGAAGTTTTTCTCTTTATTCTCGGATTTTCCTCTTTTTTTTATTATTTTTTTATTTTTTTTTTATAAACCTTTAATAGATTTTTGGGATCTTGGAGGAGCGCGAAAGAACTTGGCTGCAGGATAACCCAACATGAACACTCCCACTCTCTTTCCAGTCAGATCGGCGATGTTCTTGATCTCCGGGTTATGACGCATTGCGATTTGAGTCCATCCATTCCAGCATGTTCCTAATCCCAGTGACTGAGCCGCTAATCGACCATATGATACAATTATCCCTATATTATTTGCTTCAATCTCGTTATTCTCGTCTGATTCAACAAATACTACGTGAGGAGCATCAAAATAGACGGGACTCTTAAAGATCCTACTAATCATTTCAAAAAGTTTTCCATATTGTTCGTGCATTTCTTTATTTTTGTTTAGCTGCTCTACTACCGCGTCACTTAGTTTTTTAAGAATTATCGGATCTGAAATGATAGAAAATCGTTCAGAACGCAAATTTCCCCCCGTAGGGGCATATCTCATCACGTCAAAAATTTTCTGGAGTTTTTCTTTGTCAACTTTTTTACCTTTATATAAACGAATAGAACGATGAGCTCTTATAAATTTATAAATTTCATCATAGGATATGATAGTTTCGGGGTGCTTAACTCCCTCAAACTCGCATGAAACATCATCCATATCGTGTAATATCGCATCTTGAGGACATCTTGCGATACATTTTCCACAATCATTACAGATTCCATCAGAATCATTAAAAATTACTTTATGGTTTTCCTTATCAGGTCGGAAAACAATGCAAGTAGTTAAACAAATATTACATCCATTGCATTTTTCGATATCAATTCCTGTGACTGGCATATTAATCTACTTTATACTTTCATTTATTTATATTTTTCCACCAATAGGGAGGATCTATTTCTATAAACTCGTTGTTGTCGAACAATGTTATCTTGTTATCATGTATTATAAAGGCAAAACCTCCAAGAAATGGTACCCATTCTTTCCCAGGAGGAAGTCCGAACCATCCATAACGCAAAGCAATTAGGAAAATGTCATGTGTTACATGAATATCAATACTTTTCTCAGGGGCACTATTAATTTCATTCCAAATTACACTCGCTGCATCTTCAGAATATTTTTGAAATGGTGTGATACTCTCAGGAGAATAATGACCTGCAGCCCACTGATTAATGAATCGAAGTGGAGAAACATTTCTAAACATGTCAATGAAAAAGTTAGGAGTCGTCCCCGCAAAAAATAGTGGTTGAAGAGCCCCCTTTATTTTTCCTGTTCCCGATTTTTTTCTAAACCCTTCCAAAATACCATCTGCCGTTTCTTGACAACGCATGACAACGCTATGAAATAACCGGATCGATCGATCTATAGGTAATTCTTCACCAAATCTTTTTGCTATAGCATGACCTATTTCAGTTAGTCTCAATTTAGGCAAGTCTTCTATTTTTTGGGGTTTATTTCTATGAGAATGCCGTAATACTAAAATTATCTTAGAATTTTTTGGAAACTCCTCAATAGCTTTTAATAATTCTCGTGCTTTAAGAGTCCAAGATGAGTTTTTCCAGAGATCTTCAATATCCATCGTATGAGTAAAAATTAATTGACCTATATAAGTTAGATTATAATAGGCATCAAGACGCTAATAATTGGGATAAATTACATTTAAATTTAATAAAAAAAAATAGTTATCAATCATTTATTTTAATGATATTTTGTATAAATGCAAAGGTATTTGTCATGTCAATCGATCCAAATAGACCAACAAGCTGTCCCAAATGTGGTAGTCCATTACAAGAGCGTGAGGGAAAATACGGGAAATTTTTGGGTTGTACAAAATTTCCAGAATGCCGATATATATTCGATC
>DAOUVJ010000120.1 GCA_030667705.1 Promethearchaeota archaeon
CGAAAAAAAGCATCATGAATGAAGCAAAAAGCCTCCCAAAAACAATAATAATAGAAAACATTTCATAGAACGGGGGATTTAAAATCTCTAATATAAAAGTTCCGATCACTCCTAAGAGAAACGGAGTAATAAAAAGACACATCACGATGATATTGATGAGGGAGTTTCTTTTTCTTTTTTTTAAGAACGGCATACTTTGCCGGTCGGGATATTTCGGTTTCATTTTAACGTTATTAATTTTGAATAATTTCGGATTTCGATTTATATATTAACCTAGATGGTGTTATTTTTTAAAATTTCCTTTTGGAAGAAATCAAATTTAAAGATTTATTTCGAAATAGTAATTCCCCTTTTTTTTAACTTTTTTTATGACAATTTATCCATGGCCTCTATGGAGAACTCTGGATTCGGTACACCCCACATGCGTGGGGACAATCAATCTATCCAAATCATCATCTCTATCAATTACCGGTACACCCCACATGCGTGGGGACAATACTTCTTTTTTCTTCCAAAATGGGTAATTCGGGCCATCTGGGAGATTTAGATCGATTTAAGTATCCTCCAAGTTTGAAGTCCAATTTTTTGATTTTATTTTTCCTAATAAGTAGTTACAATCCGAGCATATTAATAAGTATGCATGTAGAGGGATTAGTGTATTAAGTTATATGTTTAAAATGGTTCAATTTTTGCACCCTAATAGTAATAATTATAAAAATACAGGTTTTAAAAAAAAAAAAAGAAACTCAAAATATCCACACTCGGTATACTATTAATAGTTCTATTTGCATCAATTGTCAATGTCACTTTAATGTGGAGATATATTACTTAGCAATATCAGGTAAATTCGAAATTATCAGCATCTTCTTCCATATAATTCTTAGCGTTCATTCGCAATGTGGTATGTATTTCTTTAGACCATCAATAATTTGTGTTTTTAATGCTGGATTTGATTCCAAGAGAGAAAAGATCAAATCTTTATATCCTCTTGGTGTTTGTCCGAAGACACTAGCAATATTTGAATATAATCCTTTTGAATTATAATATTTTAAACATTCTCTTATATCTTGATTAGTTAAGATTTCATTATATAATATCTCAGCCTTTTCAAATTCTTCTTCAGCGTTAATTCCGTTAATATGATCTTCAAAATCTGAGCAAAATGAAGTTTTTTCCATATTTCTACTATCAAATTTTTCTAATTTGTACCTTAAGTGATATCGTGCCATATTCCTTGATTGCGCACCAATTTCATTTTTTAGCCTATTAATAAAAATGATATCATTGATATCGGGTAATACAGTTCCATACTCTATGTTTTGATTTGCTGCTATAACTTCCATTATTTCTGGAACACAGAATAAATTTTCGATTTCTGCTACTTCTAAAGCTTCAATACCATCCTCTTTGATACTATCAAGGTAAGCTTGAGGATGATAATCTCTATCAATAATGCCTAATGGTTTTAAATAGTGAAGGCTGCCATTATTGGCAAAAGATTTGGTTGCTTCAACGACTTTTGAATAACTTTCACAGGGTATTATCATGTGAGAAGGAAAAATATATGTATATAGTTCAATATCAATACTGTTATTACTATCACCTTCAATAAATAAAATTTCTTTTCTATCACCTAGTACGCTAATCAATAAATCTTCAGGGAGATTTTGATAATCTTTAATTTCTTCATATTTCCACTTTAAAGTATCTCCGGATAATTCAAATTCTTGCATCCATAATAAATGCTCTTTCGGATGCTTTACTGCGAATTCTAAATCATGTGTAATATAAATAAATACACATGTTGGCATTTCTTCTTCTAGGGTTTTCCATACAGTACTTTTGATGGATTGATGAAAATGGGTATTTGGTTCATCTAATATAATGATAGAATCATCTGGAATTGAAAGAATTTTAGCTAAAAGGAAAAGAGCATTTCTTTCACCATCGCTCATCTGATCTATAGGAACGGTTGAAGGATTATTGGCAAGGATACTATAATCCTCAATTTTAATTGAAATATACGGAAAGAAAGAATTCCAAATCCTTTCCAATTTCTTACTGTAAGTTTCTCTAGGTATCTGAATTTCTTCTATTTTTCCCGAATTTATTTTCTCAGTTACTTCTTTATGGAGTTGGCTCATAATTTTAATATCTTCAGCTAAAATTACTGCCATTGATTCTTGAAATCCTGAGCTGGGGCGACTTGGTGATTTCGCGTCTTTTTTTTTCTGCAATAATTCACTTTTCGCTCGTTTCAATGACATTGCATTAATTGAACCATGGATTGATAGTTCTTTTGTCGCATGAATATGATGTATTCTTTCTCTAATATATACTTTGAATTCTTGTCCATCTAATTCGGGTAAACTAGGTGAAAGTTCAAAGGATCTGTTTATAAATAAATGTTCCATATTGGTAACCATCCATTCAGCTAATTTTGATTTCCCTGTTCCATTTTTACCAACTAATATGGTATTTCCGTTTATTTTTTCGATAACTGAAGTATCTCTAACTGTACCATTATGTACTGGGATGTCAGATTTCGGTATTAAAATATTTAAATCTTGATTCATAATGATAAATTCTAGTTAATTAGGATTTTTATTATAAAAGGGAGTATTCGATTACTTAAAACTTAAACTAGTTTTTCTATAACTCTAATAGCATTGATTGATAAATTTAATAAAGAAAATTAAAAAGAATGTTCCCATAAACATAGTACCCCGTCCAATAAAAATAATTATGGGAAACTAAATAGAACATTATGAAATAAGGTAATTTCTAAATAGTTCAATAAAAATCTTTTTAGTTTTCGATCAAGAGTTAGATTCGTCGAAAACATCGAAATCGCAAATCACTAAATTTTGTCAGCCTGAGCGAACGAGTTTTTCGGCTAAAGGTCCGCCTAATCCGCCACGAGACAAAATATATTCTGAATCTCTTTGAAAAAGAAATCTCTTTAAAAAATAAACTTCTCTTTCGTCATTTCTTCAATATAAATTTAATAAAAATTTACTTCAATTCTCTTCATTCAGCATCATTTCACATTTATTTAAATTTACATGTGTGGAAATCGCCCCTATCACTCATAAAATGTGTTTTGGGGACTTAAGGAAACTTATCCTAATCTTTTTTAATCTTTCTTTATTATAATTTATTAATAAAAATACTAAATTTTTGAGCTCTCAGCGATGGTATTAGAAAAGTCGGATCTTGAAGGTGAGATTGAAGTCTCTAAATCTGAGGTGGAAAAAGAAAGAGAAAATATTTCAGTGTGGCTTGAAAAACCATCTTTTAGAATGGCAATATTGAGTACTTTTGCGGCATTAGCAGTAGTGTTTGGTTACATGCTTGCATTTATTCCTAATATTGAAATCTTTACACTAACAATCTTCTTATCTGGGTTCATATTGGGTAAAAAGGAAGGATTAATCGTTGGTTTATTAAGTTCCATGATATTTACTTTCTTTAATCCATTAGGTACCTCACCGCTCCCGCTTTTCCTATATCAGATTGCGCATTACTCCTTAACAGGATTTTTAGGGGGTTTTTTAAGAAATTATTTCAACAAACGTGATTATTTTAAACCAAAAGACGATCTCTATTACTTTCCTATTTTGTTAATATTAGGATTAACTGGAGGGCTTATCACATTTTTATATGATATTCTAAGCACGTTTTTTGGAGCCATGTTATTTTCTCAATCATTTGAATATTTCTTAACTATTTATCTATCGGGAATAATATTTACTACAATACACCTTATCGGGAATGTATTAGGGTTTATATTTATTCTTCCCGGATTAATTCAATTATTAATAAAATTATTGGATTAAATAATCCAATTATATTCTTTAATTTAATATTAACTAAAATTAATTAAAATTAATAAAGTAGAAAATTGTTAGTTTTTAACAATTTGAGATTAGGAACTAAGAGGTACTTTTCCGCCTGCAGCTTCAATCTTTTCAATTGCTATTTTAGAAGCTTTATTAACGGTCACATTTATGGGTTTAGAAATTTCGCCACGACCTAATATTTTCTGGATGTTTAAATCGTTTAAATTAATCGAGTATGTGCTTCCAGATTTTGAAGCTTTAGTTCCTTGAGAATATTTTTCAATGTTAAAATCTAAATCCTTGATGTTCATTGTATTTACCTTATATATTCGATTTATATCTTGTGGACGCTTGAATCCTTTTGTATTTCGAAATCTTGCCCATTCAGGATCCGGAAAGCCTAATAATTTTTGTTTTAAGTAAGTTGGTTTTTTACTCTTTTTCCATCCAGTAGTACTTCCCCTTCCAGCTCTTTGACCAGACTTTCGATGTTGTCCGACGCGACCATAACCGATAACGCGAGTACCTCTTTTCTTTCTTATTTTACTTGGATATTTTCTCATGTTTATGATTCACCAGGTTATATCATTTTTTGAACTAATTCATTAATGTATTTCTCTACATAGCCTAAAGTACCGCCTTCATTATAGTGTTTTTTAATAGAACCCCTAAATCCTTTCTGAGGAGGGTGCATTCGAAATACAGGCTTAATTTTGTAGATATCCTTTTCTCGATATTTTATTTCTCCTTTTAATAATGCTTTTGCTAATTCCTTTATAGTTCCATACTTAGTTAAATTCTTGACATGCTCATCCGTGAGGATAATATTTCCTTCAATCCTACCTCTTACTCGTAAGAGTCTCACTAAGGCTTTTTCTTCAATTTCACCATATGCAATATAATCTTTACATTTTGTAAGCATCCCTATCGCACTTTTTTCCCCCCATAACAAGACACCATGATTTACTTTATGCATTCTTAGCATCTTTAATGTATCTTGAATCTTTCGTTTCATTCCTGGGGCACCTCTAACACGTATAGCGAAATAAAGTACCGGTGGTTTAACCACTTTTTTAATTTTTTTTTTTGCTACAACTTTTTGTTCAGCCATCATTATTACCACTCTCTTATTTTATATATTAAAATGGAACTTATGAGCTTGTTTCAAAGCATCGAAAGTCGCTTTAACGAGATTTTCACTTGTTCTTGTATCACCAAATGTTTTACTCCATATATCTTCAATTCCACATAATCGAAGGAGTTGTTTAACTTTATCAGCACATACTAATCCCACTCCTGCTGGAGCAGGGATTAATTGAATTCTAACTGAACCACACTTTCCTTTTGTTTTAAATGGAATACTATGTGTATGTCCGCAACCGCATTCTTTACTTCCACACCCCCTTAGAATAGGAATGACATTAAGTTTAGCTCTATCAATTGCTTTCCTAATCGCAGGTCCTACCTCTCTACTTTTTGTTGAGCCAACTCCGATAAATCCATCAGATCCAATAAGCACCACTGCTTTAAATTTAGATCGTTGACCACTAGCAGTCATTTGCTGGACCATATTTATGGTGACTACGTCTTCTTTTAATTGCGGTAAAAGAATATCAATAATTTGTTTTTCCTTTACTACAAGATTATTCTCAAAGATCTTGTCAATTGTAATTAGTCCACTTTGAACTAGTTCACCTAATTGCGTTTTAGGTATCCAAGCTGCTTCCATATTTCTAGGACGACTCATAAAATTTCACATTTTTAAGCTTTATTTTCTATTGATTTTATTGTATTCGTAATAATTTGATTAATTTTCAAAGGATTTATTTTCTTTTTATTCAAATATCCCGAGAAGATTTGTTCATATTTCTCAGGTTCTTCTTTTTTTAATAATTGAGCATAATTTTCAATATGAGTACCATTAATTCTTTCTTCCAGACCTTCTGGAAAGAATTCTTCATTATAGGGAATTTCAATACCGGCTTTTAAAACACCTTTAAATGCTGCTAGAACACGATTTTTATGATAAAATATCCCTAAATCGAGAATCGCTTCATTGATATCGTTTTTTTTGGCTCTAACACCGGCAAGGTATCCTGTAAGATATGCGGCGGGAATATTTCCTGTGTTTGCATTCCATTCGAACTTAGATAGTAATTCTTTTGAATGGGCTGAAACTAAAATTTTATCTCCTTTTAGTTTTGATTGGATAATTTGAACTGTTATATGATTATTTGAAGCCCTAATTACAGTTCTCAACTTACCTGATTTTAATAACCTTAATCTCCGATGATAATTTGTCTTACCTTCAGCTCTTCTTCTATTTGGTATTCTGTATCTCGGTCCTTTTGCCAATTTTATCTCCCTCGTTTCAATAATTCCTTTTCTTTTATATGGCGATGCATTTGAGCAACACTCTGAAACATGCCTCCTTTTGCATTCTTATAGAGTTTTCTATATGTTGCCGTTGTAATTAATTTTCGATCTCTTAATTTTTTGAGCTCTCTTCTTTGAGGACGTATTTTTCTCATCCAAGCCTTCTTCTTAGGGGTTCTAGCACCTTTCTTCCCTTTTCTTTTTCCTAAACCTCTTGCTCTTCCCTTTTTCTTTCTTTCATGTCTGACATTTTTTCTATGTTTTGAGATTCCTGTTTCATATTTCTTCAGAATGACACCTTCTTTTATCAAGTTGCGGATGTCTTCTCGTGTGATTGCCATCCGTATATCTTCGATTAAGTAAGGATCGAAATAAACTCGATTCTCACCACATTTCAAAATTTGCGCGGCCATTCTTTTTTGGGCTTTTAAACTCATAATACATCACTGATTTATTATTTAATCATCCTTTAATTCTTCTTCTAAGTCATCAAATTCCTCATCATCGAATGAAGATTCCAACATTGATTCCAAATCTTCTAATTCTTTTTGAGAAGTTCCAATATTTAATACTTTAAATCCCCGATTTTGAGCATAATCTATTAAGAGCATTCTTTTTTTCGCTCCTAATTTACTAGATATTTTTAAAGCATGTATTTTATTATTTAAATTCTTGAGATCTTCAATACTTACAACTCTTATCTCTACATACCCCGAAGGGTGCAGTCCTCTAACTTTTTTTGGTCCACGGTATCCAACTGATGGTGATTTAACACCAGATTTAGATTTTATTCGAGTTCGCGAATCAATACCTCGTGCCTTTCTCCAAGGGTCTTTTACTCTTACGTATCGCCATGACTCAACACGCCGAAAGCTTGGACGATGTTTAGCCATATTTTTTCTTAACTTCATTAATCTTTTTTGTTCCAAAATTCCATACCACCTATTTTATTTGCCAGAGAACTTTGTCTCCTAGCTGTTTTTTATATAAATACACACCATCTTGAAAAACGCGGTGGTCTTTTTTTCGTATACGACAACTCTTTTTCATGTTCGCTGCTGTTTGACCCAGTGTTTCTTTATCTGGACCTGTTAAGATTACATCATCACCTTGTATTTCAACAGATACATTATCTAAATAATTGGTCACTCTGGGAGCTCGTTCTCCCAAAAAATTCACAAAATGAATTTCTTTATTTTTTTTCTTGATTTCAGCATTAAAAGGAAAGTGGCTATAGCAAACTTTACAGGAATAAATATAATTTGTTTGAACCCCTATTATTAAATTTTTTATTATATTGTATAATGTTTTAGTTAGAGCAAGAGTTCCTCTTTTTGGGAAATTAGTTGAAAAAATTATTGAATTTCCTTCAACTACTATCTTTATTCCCCTCACATGAGAAAAATCTTTAGATATCAGGCCATTAGGACCTTTTACAGTGACTTGGTGATTCTCATCAGCAGTGACTTGAACTCCATCTGGAATCTCCAATTTTTCTTCAAGATAAACGGTTTTTACCATTTTTCATACCTCTTTTTTCCTAATAAACATAGCATAATGTCATGCCACCGATCTTCTTTTCTTCGGCTTCTTTCATGGTCATTATACCTTGATTTGTTGTTAATATAATTAATCCAAGGCCGGGAGCAGGTAATAATCTTCGCTCTAATTTCTCGAAATCTCTAATAGTATAATTAAGTCTCATTAAAGCCTTACATTCATTGATTTTTCCTCCCAAAGCCACTTTAAACTTGCCTACTCTTCCGTCATCGTATCTTTCAAATTCTCCTATGTATGCATGTTGCTGAAAAATCCTCAAGATTCTCTGTATTAAATTAGATGCTGGGTTAATTATCACTTCTTTTTTTCTCGCCATTTCTGCATTTTTTAAAATATTACATGCGTCAGCAACCGTATTTGTCAACTTCATTTACACCTCTTATTTTTCTTTTTACTGTATTATTCATAACGGCGGAATCCAATTTCTGTTCCAATTTCATAGAAACATCTCCTGCAGATAAATAATCCATATCTTCTAATTACACCTCGATGAGTATGGCATCTTCTGCATTCCCTTTGACCTTTTCCGCTGTGTCTTCCTTGTGGCATTTAATCATCCTTTTTTTGATTTTAAAAATATTCTAATTCTAATTTATTTACAATTTCTACTCCAAAATTACTTTTTAAGAAATATTGAGCTTCAGCTTTGGAAACATAATGATGTCTTGGCACTTTAGCTTTTTGTTTTCTTCTATACTTAACTCTCATCCCATGTCTAACTATCCTTCCTACAACATCCAATCCGAAAATTCCAATTAAATTATCATATTCTACTCCCGGGATGGTTATGTGTTCGGTTATGCCAAATCCAAAGTTTCCAAAATTATCAAAACTTTTGCGTAAGATTTTATTATTATTAACAATTAATAACCTCTTTAGAAGCTTTCCAGCTTCATCTCCTCTCACAGTGACTTTAGTACCTATTGGTCGGCCTTTCCTCAAGTTAAATTCCTTAACGTTTTTCTTTGATATCGTTTTTACAGCTTTCATTCCAGAGATTGTTTCTAATACTGTTGAGGCTTTTTCTAATTCTTCTCCTCCAGCACCCATGCCTATATTTAGCACAATTTTCTCTAAAAATGGTTTTTTCATGGTATTTTTCCATAATTCTTCAAATTGTGTTGCTCCAACAACTTTGGATTTTTTCTTTGATGTAGATGACATTTGATAATCTCTCTATAATTTTATTTAAATAATTGATGGTAAATTTATCTCTGCTTGTTCTTCTCCAATAATAAAAGTATAATCATAAAGTGTTTCTGTTTGATCAGAATCATTTTGAATGGATACGGTACTTGCTTTAGGACCAAATCGTTTAAGTATATTAATTATCTTCCCAACTTGACCAATATTTTTTCCTGACATGATGATTGCTAGATTACCTTCCTTAAATCTATAAACTTTAAGTATTTCTTGTTCAGGAAGCGAAATTTTCAATACATCCATTCTTTTATAAATATCTTCTTTAGGATTTTTAGGATCTTTAACAGTAATAAGAATATTACGTCCATCATGAAGATTTAATTGAATATGTCCACCTTTAATTGTGGTTTTTTCGTCAATCCTACATAATTTGTAAATGCTCTCCTCTGCTGATATTTCATGTAAAATTAACCCGTGATGAGAATCAGGTAATATCCGGTAATGAGTATTTATTTTTGCAATACTTAGGACATCCATTAATCCCATGGGAAAAGCTTTATCCTTTATCGTCCGTCCATCAACTTTAAAATAGCCTAAACCAATTAATTTTTTCGCTTCACGATAATTGTCAACTATTTTTAGATGATCTCTTATAATGTGTAATAGGGTTAAAGAAAATCTTTTAGTGTGTGGACCAGGTGATGGGTTGACAAAGAACGTTCCATGCTTTCGTTTTAATTGCATGTACTTTGGGGTATTAAATCTTTTTAATGTTTTCTTTCCTCCGTGCCTAGTCATTAAATTTCCTCTCCTTTTTCTTTTTTAGGTCCTTTTAATTCTTCAGTTCCAAATCCGTATAAAGCTTTCCTTTCAATAATAC
>DAOUVJ010000110.1 GCA_030667705.1 Promethearchaeota archaeon
ATTGTTCGAGTTGTTTTGTTTGAACCTCCAGGATTCCACGCTTGTTAAGATTTTCTAGAGCCGCAGAATTTATTTGTCTAATTTTTCTTCTCTCCCAATTCTACTAAATCAAATATAACTCAAGTCTAATTTTCTTTAAATAATTCCAACTTATTTTATTTTACAATTCAATAATGCAGTGTGGTCTTCTTTTTTTTTAACTGTAAAAACTTTAATTTTTACAGAATAGAATATAAATCTCATTTTAGTTATGGCAAATTCTAATTGGCAAAAATATTATGGGATTATCTATAAAATTATAGATACTAATAAGGATAAATGTCTTCAAAGAAAGAAGTTTTATATAGGGAGAACAATTCAAACATTAAAAGAAAGATTTAGTAAGCATCTTAGAAATCCTCCAAATTCTTTTCTTGCCGAAGCTTTTGCTCGTTATAATAAAAAATTTACAATAGTTAGGAATGGAGTAAAAAACGCTTCAATGTCATATAGAACTAAAGGTGGTGAATTTGTTATTGAAGTACTTAGATATTGTATCGATGTTGAATCAATTAATAAAAGTGAAATCGAAGAGATTGAGCATCATAAATCATGGATCGCTAAATATGGTAATAAATATGGATATAATGTGAATAGAGGTGGAGGAGACAATGGTATTTCTAGGGATGGGCAAAAGGGCGAGGACCATTATAGATGGATTAATATAGATGAAGATACTTTAATTGAGTATATTCAAAATGGATTACTCTTGGACGAAATTGCTGGTGAATTTGGTACATCAACTCCTACAATTGAACGGAGAATCAGAGATTTTAAAGAGAAATATGGAGTAAAAAATATTACTGAAGCTAGAACACTATTCGGTGGTGGGGAGGAGGCAACTATAAGAAGAGGTCTTATAAATTCTTTGGCACATCCGAATAAAAAAACAATTATAGATGAAGATTTTATTGAGCAAATTATATTATTAAAAACCCGATTAGAAATTCAAGAAGTTTTAGAAATAGGCCATGTCCAGTTTTATGATAAGTTGAATGAAATGGGGTATAAATCTATAAAAGATATTCGAGCTGATTTAGGAGTACAAGAAAACTATAAAAAACAATATGTTGAGAGAAAGAGCAAATCCTTATCTAAGGATGTGGATATTGATAATTTAATTGAAGCGATTAGATCTGGTTTAAATAAGGAAGATCTAAAAGAAGAATTCGGACTTGGTGATATTTTGCTTTATAAAACATTAAAAGAGATTGGATACGATAATCTTCCCGATGCTAGAATAGATCTAGGAGGGCAATTGATTTTTGAATTACGAAGATATATGAAACATTCAAAACATGTTTTAGAAACTTTATTTATACTTTCTAAAAACAATAGATATTTTACAGCAAGAATGTTAGGCATCCGTCTAAAAATATCAGAAAAAGGGGGTTATCATCACATATATAATCATCTAATATGTTATGGTTTAGTTGAGGAGCTTCCAAACCAGCGACATGGTCAAAAACGAAGATATCGAATAACAAAATATGGTAAAGAATTCTTATTTAAGCTATTTTCTAAACCCTAATTATTAATTCTGATTTTTATTGTTTAATTTTTTATTGTAGGTTATATTTTATAAAATATTGATTAAAATTACTTTTTCGAGATAAAAAAATTGGCTAAACATATTCTTATTTTTGGACCACCTGGAGCGGGTAAAGGAACTTTTTCATCACAAATTCTTAAAGTTTTTCCCGAAATCAATCATATTAGCACAGGTGATATATTTAGAGAGAATTTAAAAAATCAAACCCCTCTTGGCTTAAAGGCAAAAGATTATATGGATAAAGGAGAATTAGTCCCTGACAGTTTAACTAATGAATTAGTAAAAGATAAGCTGGAAACAAATGTTGGTAAATTATGGCTCCTGGATGGGTACCCTAGAAATTTAAAACAAGCAGGATTTTTAGACGAAATAACTAATATAGATTTATTTCTTTTATTAGAGGTAAGTAGAGATATTATCACCAAAAGAATTCTGGGGAGATACTCCTGTAAAAGTTGTGGAGCAATCTATAACAAATACACGCTTCCTCCAAAAAAGGAAGGAATCTGTGATAATTGTGGTGCAGAAATTAAATTTGAACAAAGAAGCGACGATAATGAAGAAACACTTAAAAATCGCTTAGATGCCTACGAAAAAAATGCTAAACCAATAATTAAGTACTATAAAAAGAAGAAATTACTCAAAAAAGTAAATGCAGAGAATACACTAGAACTAACGGGAGATCAGATTAAATCTATTCTAGAAATTTAAATTTTTTCCAATAATCATTTTTTTTTATCAAACCATGAAATCAAATTCTCTTAATATATGTTTAGCAATCCCAGTTAATTCAGATAATTATAAAGATTTAGAATTAATTATAAGAGATGGTATAAGATCTGGTTCAAATTTTATTGAATTTCGTTTTGATTACCTTAAAAATGAAGAACTAATAACAACTAATTTTTTAAGAGAAATAAAAAAGTTGATCCCAGCTACAATATCTTCGATATTTACTTTGAGACATCATTCTGAGGGCGGAAAATTAAAAGTTAATGAGTACAAAAGGGATAAAATAATTAAGCGTTTTATTGAAGCCAAACCCGATTTTATTGATATAGAAATGAACTCCAGCAAGGATCTGTTGAAGAAAGTTAAAGATATTTTTGATATTTACAATATAAAGCTGATTCTTTCATATCATGATTTTATAAAAACGCCCGATTTTAATCACTCAAAATCTATAGTTGATAAGTTTGAACATTTATTATTGGATGAGCTTAATTTTAACATAGAGACCATAAATAATAGTGTTTATAAACTAATTTTCACAGCCCAAGAGTTTAGAGATAATTTTATTCCCATTAAAATATGCAATTTTTATTCAAAGTTAAATAGGAATATTATATCCTTTTGCATGGGTGATTTAGGTATTATATCCCGAATTTACTGTTTGCATAACGGGGCTTTCTTAACATATGGATCATTTATAGAAGAAACAGCTCCCGGACAGATTAGCTCTAAGGATATTAAAGATTGGTTAGAACTAGATTTATAAATAAGGGAAGAAATTTAAGCCTTGTCGAAAATTTGGCCACATGAGCCGCACTTGATTCTAGTTTTATAAACCGGAGTGCCTTGCATTGAATAATAAAGCACTTGAGTTTTGTCAGGTTCTTCATGCAGCTTTCTAGGATTTTCTTCTCCACATTTCGCGCATTTATTTCTTTTATATGTTTCAGTCATTTTCTCATCTTAAATTAATTAGTTTAAATGAAAAATATGTTTAATAAATTTAAATCTAGTTTTTAAGATAGTATTACGTTACGACATCTAAGTATAATTATTAATAAAAAAGTAAAATTTTAAAAAATTGATGCAAATTTCTGATGCATATTATTCCTCATTGTGATAAGATAGTCTTTGGATAATTTCATTAACAATTACAACCCTATCTTTATTTTCTGTACTAATAATAATATCTGCGACTGATTGGTATAGCGGGTTTCTTAAGTGAAACAATTTCTTTATTTCTTCTATTGGGTCTTCCTTATTAATAACGGGTCTCTCATGAATACCATCATTTAAAATTCTATTTAGTATTGTATCAATAGTAGATTCAAGTAAAATAATAGTAGAGTTTTTTTTTAGATTTTCAACATTCTTTTGATTTAAAACAGTCCCCCCTCCGCAAGAGATAACGACTTTCTCAAGAGGTGATACTTTCTGACATACTTTACTTTCAAGTTCTCTAAAGATTACTTCTCCATCTTGAGAAAAAATCTCTGGAATAGATTTTCCAGCCACATCTTCAATCAATTGATCCATTTCAATAAATTGGTATTCTCCTCCTAGCTCATTCACTAAAAGTTTTCCAATAGTAGTTTTTCCGGTCCCCATGAATCCAATGAGTGCTACAGATGATTTCAGCATGATCACTTAAAAGAGAAGCCATGTGATCCTAAAGCTCCCGCCTTTAATTCAACGTAATTTCCTGATATATATGCGAAAGTATCTAATTTATCAGGATCGATTGAGTCATTCTTAAGATATTTTTTATCGCAATGAACAGCAACCACTTCTCCAAAAAAACATACATGGGACCCTAATTCTAATCTATTAACAACTTTACATTCCATGTTCCAAGGAAATTCTTTCACCAAAGGTACTTGAACAACTTTTCCTTTCTCTTTAGTGAGTCCTAGTTGTTCCCATTTATTAACATCCCTACCAGATCTCGTTCCACAATAGTCCATCTCTTTTAATTGATCAATCGTTGGGTAGTTTATTACGAATTCATCATGCTCTTCTATGAACTTAAAAGAGTGACGCTTAGTATTTATTCCAATAGCTATTATAGGGGGATTTAAACATACTTTTCCAACATAAGCTAGAGTGATTAAATTCGCGTCCTCTCCCACCCCTACTGAAATGACAGCTGCTGGCATGGGGAAGGTCGTTGTTCCCTTACTTAATGTTACTTTAGTCATTTTTAATTGTAACCTCCTTAATTTTCTTGTTTGAACTTAATAAATATAAATTAATTTATGATTAATCATATTAATTAAATTTAATTTAATTTCTCTACCATAATGTTTGATCAGCTTAAAAATTCAACTCGAACGAATATCATTTGCCTTTTTGGTCACCCCATCCAACACAGCATGAGCCCTATAATGCACAATGTCGCATTCAAAGATTTAGGATTGGATTATGTTTACATAGCCATTGATATCGCTCCTGATAATCTTAAAAAAGCATTTGATGTCGTGAGAGCTCTTGATATCAAGGGTGCAAACATTACAGTGCCCCATAAGGAGACAACCTTAAAATATATTGATGAAATTTCCCCTTTAGCACGTAGAATTGGGGCAATAAATACTATTAAAAATGAAAATGGAAAATTGATAGGCAGAAATACTGATGCATCAGGTGCTAAAAAAGCTCTAAAAGAAGCGAATATAGATATCAATGGAAAAAAAATAATGATTATTGGTGCGGGAGGAGCAGCACGAGCTTTAGCTCATTCATTTATAGAAGAAGCGAATAATTTAATGATAATTAATAGAACATCCGACCGAGGAAAAACTTTAGCAACTGAATTAACTAAGGTATATCATAAAGAGGTTTTATACAAGAAATTTGAAAATAAAATATTTGAGGAAATGTTACCTTCGATTGATATATTAGTCAATACAACAACCATCGGTATGTTTCCTAATATACTCCTCAGTCCAATACCTAAGAATTATTTACATGAAGATTTAACTGTATTTGATATAATCTATAATCCATTAGAAACACAGTTGATGAAAAATGCTTCTGAAAAAGGATGTAGAGTACTCGGTGGATTGGATATGCTAATATATCAAGGTATATCATCATTTGAGTGGTGGACAAATAAAACACCAAATATAGAATTAATGAAAAGATCAGTTTTAAATGAATTTGTGGTGAAATAATGTTAGGAAAGAGCATGACAATAATTGGTGGTTCAGGCGGAATGGGAAAAGTTTTTGGAAAGTTATTCCAAAATTATGGATTTGAAATTACACTTTTTGCACGCAATAAAGAAAAATTGACTCAAACTGCAATTGAACTCAATATGAAATATTCAATCGATCTTGAGGGATGCGTAAAAAAAGCGGATATAATAATGGTATCCATACCAATCACCTCAACTCCTCAAATGATTAAGAAAATTGCCCCCATGATGAAAAGAGATGCAATATTATTTGATATAACTTCTCTTAAAACAATGGTGTATAATATACTGCAAGATATGTGCTCAAAATACCCAATTAATTGCATATCAATGCATCCGATGTTTGGTCCCGGAATAAAAGAAATGAAAAACTACGTTATGATTGCTTTAAAGGTAGGGGGGACGAATAATTATAACCTGCTGATTGAAGAATTATTTTCAATTTTTCAATCGGAAGGATTATTAATCATTACAACTACTCCCGAAGAACATGATAAGACAATGGCTTTAACTTTAGCAGTCCCACACATGGTAAACATTCTCTATTTAACTCTCCTTAAACAATCTGGAATTCCTTTAAATGAATTGACAAAATTTACAGGTACAACGTTTCTGCTTCAAAAAGTATTTGCAGAAAGCATCATCCAGAGAGAGATGGAAATGTTTGGAGAAATACAAATGGAAAATGTGGAATTTTATAAAATCCTAGATCTTTTTGAAGAAGTTGTAAGCAAATATAAAAAGATAATACAAGGTAAAGATAAAAACGCTTTTTATAAGATTTTTCAAGAAGGGTTGGTATATTCTCGTGAGGATAACCATTTTAAAAATTCTTATAAGTACTTCTATGAGTTCATGAAAATCTTGAAAAACTAATAAGTTTATTATATGGTAATTCTGTTTATACCGAATAATGTTTCTGGAGAACTCAATTTACTTTTTTATAAGGTTTGGGTAAAACGAGATTGTTCATTCAGAAGTCGGCTAAATGATTTATTTAATAATCATTTATTTAAGAGATAAAAAACATTCTTTTTATAATATCTTAAGATTAATGTATGAGAAAAATGGATAAGAAATCTTTTTTCTTGGTTTTGGATGGAATTGATGGATCGGGCACGACCACGCATAGTAAGATGCTAGTAAGTTATTTAGAAATGCTTGGTTTAAAAGTTCATTTAACTCAAGAACCCTCAAAGAATGAAATTGGTCTTTTATTACGACAATATCTGAAAAACAATGAAATCCCTCCAAGTACTGATGCGCTACTATTCGCTGCTGATAGAGATTTACATTATAAAAAAGAAATTCAACCAAAATTAAATCAAGGATTCATTGTTGTTTCTGATAGGTATATAGAATCTTCAATTATATATCAATCAGTTCAATCATCTGATTTATCAATTGAATGGATAAAACAGATTAATACATTTGCAGGTTCTCCTGATTTAACAATAATTTTAGATATTGATCCAAAAATATCTTTAGCACGTAAAGATCAAAAGATTATGGAAAAATTTGAAGATACAAAATTCTTAGTTGAAGTGAGAACTCTATATTTAAACCGAGCTAAAGAAGAAGGATATAATGTTATTAATACAGATGACATAATTGAAATTGTACAACAAAATATTCAAAATATGGTTATCAAGAAATTAAAAGAAAAAGGATTTTAAATTACCAAAAAATAAATTTTTGTTTTAATTTTAGATATCTGATTAGATTTTCAATTACATTTTAACTATACTCAAATTGGAGTCTTATAAAAATTCTAATTTTAAAAAAGAAACATTATCTGAATATGTAACTAAATTCAGTTTTCCTCGATTAGCAGGATCAGAGGGTGAGAAGAAAGCAGTTAAATTAACAATAGATACCTTTAAAGAGATTGGTTTTAATGATTCTCAAATTATAAGAAGAGATTTCGAATTTTCTGATTTTTATTCTACTACTTTAATTATTTTATTGATGAGCTTAAATCTGATATTTAACTTAATACTTGTATTATTTGCTTATATTCAACCGTTATTAAGCTTAATTTTTACTATTTTTATGGTGGTAGTAGTGCTATTAATTATTAAAGGATTAAAGCATCCAGAAAAACCCGGATTTTGGGGTGAATATTTTGGGGAAACTCTTAGTGCTACAAATATCTTCACAAAAATCCCAGCTAAATTACTTCCTGAGAAAGTAGCAGGAAACATTATAATTTCGGCTCATTTAGATTCAAAATCACAAACTTATAAGACTTTTTGGAGAATTGTTTTTTACAAAGTCTGGATTTTTGGAGGAATTTCTTTAGGTTTTTTTTATGGATTATTCTTATTTATGATATTTGCAAACATGCCCTTTGATTACAGAATTACAATTTCAGGTGTATGGACTACAATAATATTGGTTTCTATGACTAACATATTTTTAATGTTTCTTAGCACCCATAATAAATCTCCAGGTGCCTTAGATAATGCATCAGGTATGGCTATTGTGTTTGAGTTAAGCACTCACTTTTTAAATCACCCTCTTGATAATTTTAATTTATGGTTTTGTCAATTTTCAGCTGAAGAGTTAGGAACAATGGGATCTCGCATTTTTGTAAATGATCATGAGAATGTATTTGAAAAAGGAAGAGTATTTACAATAAATAATGATATGGTTTCTTGTTTTTGCCATAAAAAAAATAGAATTGAATATTTCAAATCATATGGTGCTATAATACGAAAATTGAATGCACCTTTACTCAGCAAATATCTTGAAATTGCGGCAAGAGAAGAAAAATTACAAATAAAAGGTTTTCATCTAAGTACTGGAGCTCATACTGATACCGTTCCTTTTCATTTAAGGGGTTGGGATGCAATTGATATTACTACTAAAGCAGCAGCACGTTATACACATACTATTCACGATACCCCCGATAAAGTAGATCCTCAAATATTAAAAGAAACGTGCCAAATTATAAATAAAGCACTAAATCTGATTGATCAAGATTATGAAAAACTATGTAATAATAATGAATTAAACTGTGATGTATAATGAGCTTAACAATTTCAGAAAAAATATTAAAAAAGCACTCTCAAGTCAAAAACATTTCACCCGGAAATTTTCTTGAAGCTGACATTGATCTAATTATGGTACATGAACAATTAGGGGGAAGGATACATAAGGAATATGAAAAACTCGGGATAGACTATGTTTGGGATCCTAACAAAATATTTTTTATTCTCGATCATTGGGTACCTGCCCCAACTATTAACGCAGCACGAATGCACCAAGATTGTGTTAAATTTGCAGAAAAATATAAATTTGTTCATAACATGGGGATTAACAAAGGAATTTGTCATCAAGTTCTACCAGAATTGGGATTTTCAAGACCGGGGATGTTAATAGTCGGTTCTGATAGCCATACGACAACATATGGAGCTTTCAATTGCTTATCAACAGGTATCGGTGCTACAGATGTTTCTGTTGTGTTTGCAACCGGAAAATTATGGTTTAAAGTTCCAGAAAGTTTTAAAATAAATCTTACTGGACGCTTGAAAAAGGGTGTAATGTCTAAGGATTTCATATTAACTATGATTGGAGAAATATCAACCAAAGGTGCAATATATAAAGCATTAGAGTTTCATGGAGATGGAGCGTCTCACTTATCAATTGATTCAAGAATGACAATAACTAATATGGTAGTAGAAGCGGGTGCTAAATTTGGAATTTTCCTACCCGATGAAAAACTCAAATTATGGTTAAAAAATAGAACGACTCAACCTTATGAATTTGTAGAACCAGATGAAAAAGCGGAATATGAGAAGGAGTTAGATTATGATTTGTCAAACATAACCCCCGTGATAGCTAAACCATCAAATCCTGGAAATTTAGCAACAATAGAAGAAGTTCAAGGTGAAGAAATAGATCAAGCATTCTTAGGGAGTTGCACTAATGGAAGAATGGAAGATTTACGCATCGCTGCTAGAATATTGAAAGGAAAAAAAATACATCCGAAAACCAGATTAATAATTACTCCCGCATCACGAGAAATTTATATGAACGCCATGACAGAAGGTCTAATTGAAATCTTTTTGAATGCTGGTGCTGTTTTTACACATTCTACTTGTGGAGCTTGCATAGGTGGTCATTTAGGTGTATTAGGACCCGATGAAAGATGCATTAGTAGCACGAATCGAAATTTTGTTGGAAGGATGGGGGATCCTACAGCTGAAATTTTCTTGGCATCTCCAGCAACCGTGGCTGCTTCAGCTTTAAAGGGAAAAATATCTGATCCTCGGGAGGTGCTATAATAATGGAAAATATTGAAGGAAGGATTTATATTTTAGGTGATGACATTAATACTGATGATATCGTACCTAGCTATACTTTAACAATGAGAGATCCAAATGAAATGGCTAAACATGTTTTAGAATTTATAGATCCCAATTTTGCTCAAAAAGTTGGTAAGAGATCTATAATTGTAGGGGGCTATAATTTTGGGACTGGAAGTTCCCGAGAAGAGGCAGTAAATGTATTTAAAATTCTCGGGATAAAAGCCATTATTGCTAAATCATTTTCAAGGATATACTTTCGAAATCTTATTAATAATGGAGTTGCTGGAATCAAATGTGATTGGGACGAAGCAACATTCTCCGATGGAGATCAAGTACAAATCTCGATTGAAAATGGAATAATATTCAATAAATCAAAAAATATTGATATAACGTATATAAAATTACCTCAATTTTTAAAAGAAATCTTGGAATCTGAAGGAATATTAAATCAGCTAAAAGAAAAATTGAATTCACATTAATGAAGCAATTTCGTCTTGGATTGATTGAACTCTTTCTTTCGATTTGATGAGAATTTCAGTTTTACCGTATTTTAAAAACCATTTTTCAAATCTTTGTTCAATGGATACTTCTCTTGTTCCAGCTATCAATTTATCAGCAAGACATATTATTTTCTCTTCTAAAGTTTGGGGAATATAATCTTTTTGAGGTAATCCTAAATTTTTTGTATCATCTTTATCCAACCCTCCTA
>DAOUVJ010000067.1 GCA_030667705.1 Promethearchaeota archaeon
AATAAACCATAAGGGTTAGTAATTTGGATTAAAAAACAATTTTATATCAATTTGTATGTTATATTATATAAATTTCAATATAAACGGTTCAAACGAATTAAGATTTCTCCAAAAGTAATAAGATATTCCCTATAACCCTATTCAAATAATATTCTGCGACGCCTAATTTAATGTTTGAATCAAAAATTAAAATTATAAAATACTTATCCTGTATATATTCTGAATAGATAAGTTCATTATCCTTAGAAGTATAAAAGAGCTTAATTATTGAATTATTACATATTTTAACTCGAAATTCAACCTCCTTTAAGAATTTACGCAATTTAATGCCTTTTAGTGAGGAATATATCACTTGTCCTAAATCAGTCAGATATATAACTCCATTAATATCCTTATTTAAGTTAAGATCTTTTAAGTAATTGAAAATCGATTCTTCTTTATCTAAATCAAAATTTTTACCTAAAATTCCATCGAATACATCTCTTATTGTATTATCTAAAATACTATCACTAATGTATTCCAAATCTGTTTTTATATCATTTTTAGACACATATCGTAGGAATTCTTGGTGAATACAAGAGATTAATTCTTTTATTAATGATTTATTTTCTACAGAATCGCATAAAAGGATATAATATATATTTTTTCTTTCAAATACAACAAACTTGAGATTTCCTCCCATTTCTAGTGCTTTTATTTTATTACCTACTAATTCCTTGGTAAATGACATTAATGCCGTAAAATAGGATGAAATTAATTGTTCTTCTTGAATGGGAAATGAATCTGAAATATTTAATTTGTAGATACAAATTCCTGATTTATTAAAGATTAACAATTGGTGAAAATTTAATTTTTCAGGAAATCTTTTTATTTTTGAGATGATAATTGAATCATCTGGAATAGTCATACCAAATTTTTACTAATGAACTATAAAAACCAAACTCATCAAGTAGTATTTAGAGAATGAAGCTGTAGACACCCTCAAAATTTATTTTGAACGGGAGCAGAGTGTATCCATTTCGAGTATATTCCTTCTTTAATGAGTACACGTCCTCAGGATTTGCCAACACCGTAGCGGATCCACCTCCTCCAGCACCATTGCATTTGAATCCTAAAGCACCTTTATTTCTCGCTATTTTTTCAGCATTTTCTATAGTTGTATTTGTCATTAAAGGGTGTAACAGTTTCTGTGATTCCCAATTTCTGCTCAAAATTTCTCCAATATCCTCTATTGTTAATTTAGAGCTATTTTTCATCTCTAGAGCACAATTCTTAATTGTATCAAATGCTTTAATCACCTTTTCATCATTTTGTTTAATTTTCTTAATTACTGCTTCATGTATTTCACTCGAACTTCGGGAGCCAAAATAGATTAATATTAGTTGATTTTCATATTCATAAATTCTGCGTTTAGTAATATTTATTGGTGTTATTTTCACAGAAGGATAATCTATTTCCATAAAATTTATACCACCATGCGCAGCTGCGTACTGATCTTGAACTCCACTTTCTAATTTTAATTCATCTGTTTCTATTTGATGTGCTAAATTTGCAATTTCTGACTGATCTTTTTCTTCTCCTTGAAGATTACATAAAGCACTTATCAATGCTACGGCTACACTCGCACTAGTACCTGTTCCACACCCAGGAGGTACATCAGATCTTACAAGTACATCAATTCCCTTGTTAATGTCCATCCTGTTAATTACAGCTTTTAGTAGGTCTAATTTTCCGTCATAAACAATATTTTTGACATCAAATTCAGTATTTATTTCAAGATTTTCTGATGTAATTCTAATACAATTTCTATTATTCTCACAAACTTTAATATAATTATAAAGATCAACAGCAATGTTGAATACTGCACCTCTTGGATAAAACCATGTATCTGTCCATCCTCCTATATCGCAGATCCTTACAGGTGCTCTTGAATACACAACTTTCTTCATTTTTTCCTCCTAAATTATTTCCATTGTTGAGAATTAAAAAAATTTTATGTTTTTAAAATGTTATTTCCGCATCCAAATTATATATTGATAAATTCTCGTGTTAAAAGGGGTTTGCGCATAATAAAAACGGAAATTACTTAATGTAAGGCTATACAACGCATTTGTTATCCTTTTTTCACGTTAAAATCTCTATAATTTTTAATCAAGGTGTAAAAAGCTCAATTCTCTTGATTTCTCAAACTTAGATCAAAAAATGGGATTATGGGGATAATATTAACCTTCTATGATGATCTTTCAGCTAACTTTAAATATAAGCAAGGAGAAATATAATTTAAGCACAATTTATTTTTAAAACTAGTTTAAACATATAATGGAGGAATAAAAAAAATGGCTAAAAAAGCTCAGGTTGATGCCTTATTCGTGAAAAGTAAAGTCCGAGAGTATATCAAAGGAAAAGATTGCAATACATCTGGAGACTTAATTGATGGAAGTTGTTTAAATGATGCCATCATTGAAGTTTTGGATAAAGCAATTGGACGCGCAAAAGCGAATGGCAGGAAGACCGTTCAGGAAAAGGACCTTTAAGAGAAATAAGAAATCATAACGGAATAATTTTTTTTTTTTTCACTTTTTTATTTATGCATTAATATTAACTCACATTAAATGTCAAATTAATAAATTTTCACCGTGTTCTAATTTATAATATAAAAAAATCATTATTTAATTACACACACAACATTAACGACCTAATGGAATAAAAAATTCACTACAAATCGCCTTATCCTTATGCTTTACCTTTTGGAATTGAATTTTTTATTCTTTCTTCTTCTTTTAAGTAATAAGTAATTTAACTAGTCTCTTTATCAATAATGAAAAAACCTAAGGATATTATACTTCTTAATCTTTGAAGATCTTGCTTTAATTTTATTACTCGATTGTAAGATCCGGACACGGCAATAAGTTCTAAACACTTTTCGAACTCTAAATGAAGGTGCATCGTAGAAATTATAATATCGTGAAAATGATGCTGTATGTCATTTTTTAAAATCTCATCGGTTTGATGCACGCTCGCATAGATCGGTTGGGATCCATATTGATGATCGTGTTCATGATCATGATCCTCTCCCTCTGGATGTTGATGTTCTTCTTCTGAGCTTGGTTGAAAATGTTCATGAACCATTATTATTGAAATACAACCGATTACATTTCCAGAAGCATGAGGGATATTCTCTTCACTAATCATTAAAGATTGCATTGCTTTCCTAATACCATCTGAACGAGATATTCCCAATTTCTCCCTAAATCTCTCAAATTTATCATATAAATCTTTAGGGAGAGAAACAGTGAAGCGTTTATATTCTTCCATCTTAATTTTTCCATTGGTTGATTAATAATTTTCTATAAAGATTTTAGGTTCAAAAAGAAATAAAGTTTACCAACTTATTAATCAATTTTCTAAAATGAAAAAACCAGATCTTATTATTTTTTTCTGATTACTATGGCAATTGGAACACTTGCTTCTCTCCATTGGGCAATTTTCCCTGAATATTCTAAATCCAATTTAACACGCCCGTGATCTCCTAAAATAATCATCAATGAATTAGATCTCAATTGTTTATAATTGCCTAATATCCACTTATCCGTGCGTAAGATTAGCTTCTCTATTAAATCCTCTGGTGTTCTTTGTTTTAGAGTTCGTTGTTGCTTATGAAGATTTTCGAAATCAAGATAATGCATCCAAGAGAGTTCAAAATTATTAATAGTTTTTGCAGATTCAACCCAAGTTGCCATATCAGTTTCTTTAGGAATTGAGTGTGTACCTCCATCATATCTTTCAATATCTTTCTGTCTTCCGATAAAGCAGGATTTTTTGTTGTTTTCGTTTAAATATTTTAGTAAATGGAACCCGTTAGGCTCTACATCAAATCCTCCATACATAATTTGATGCAGAACTCCTAGTGTATAAGGATTTCTAGTTGATAATAACAGCATTACTTCCGAGTTAGAAATAAGAAATTGTGGTTTATGATATGTTAATTCAAATAATCCAAAATTATCAATCAGATTAATACTAATACGATCAACACTCTCATAAAGATTTATAAGATCTTGAACGGGTGGAGATATTGTATTTAAAGGAGGATCGATTCCTAGTAGTTTTAAAAACGTAGCTGGTAATTGATTTAAGTAGCATTTTACTGTTTGAAGTTCGCTCATGTGCAAGCCCTAATTATTATTAGTTTAATTTAATTTTGTTAAATCTTAATACTTATATAATTACAAAATTATTTCAATTTAATTTTTTTAGTATTTCTGGAGAATTTAAATTCAATTTGAAGTTTTTTTTTGAAGTTTGCATAAATAATAAAAGAGAAGATATGTATAAATGAAAACCTTGTTTATTGATACAACAAATTCAGGGATATCTGGAGATATGTTACTTGCAGGTTTATTAGGACTAATTGATAACCCTGTTAAGATTATAAATGAACTCAATGAAATTTCAAAATTTATCTCAGGAATAGTTGATTTTAAAGTTAGCTTAGCGAAGATTGAACGATCTGGCATTGAAGTATACCAGCTTGATGTAGTGATTAAGGAAAAAAAGAACCATCGTTCTGCAAAAACATTAAAAGAAGCACTGAATACATTTATGGAGGAAAAAAAGTTTTCAATGAATGCAACAAACTATGCTAACAACGTATTTGATTCATTAATCACTGCTGAAGCTAATGTTCATGGAAAACTAGCTGAAGAAATCCATTTACATGAATTAAGCTCTATTGATACATTATTGGATATTATAGGAGTGACTAGAGCACTAGAAACACTAGACGTATTTAGGAAGGAAGTGCATATCTCAATTAGTGAGCTCCCTTTAGGTGGAGGAACAGTTAAAACCGCTCATGGTATCTTACCAGTTCCGGCACCCGCTACTTCTAAAATTATTGAAAATTCTGGCATTCGGGTGCATTTTGGACCTGTTGATAGTGAATTAACAACCCCTACAGGAGCTGCGTTGTTAAGAAATCTCACTTTTACATGTGAAAAACCTCACATGAATGTGGAGAAAATTGCTTGTAGCACGGGACAGAAGATTTTTAATAATTTTCCAAATATATTTCGAGTTTTTTATGGAAAGAGTTCTAATTTGACTAGTAATCTTGAGAAATACATGGAAAAAATAACAATTATTGAGACTGATGTTGATGATGTTTCTGGGGAAGTCATTGGTCATCTCATGAAAAGATTAGAATCCGAAAATATATTAGATGTTCAGATAATACCTGCTTGGACGAAAAAAAGAAGACCGAGCAACATAATTAAAGTTTTGTGCTCTCCTGAAAACAAATTTGAAATAATAAGCATACTATTGGATGAATTAGGCACATTGGGTGTTAGATTTACCACTTTTGATAGAGTGTGTGTCGAGAGAATTTATGAAAATATAGAGATAGAAATTGATGGAAAGAATTATCCAATAAAATACAAAATTTCATATATTAAAACATTAGATCAAAAACAATTGGTTAATATTAAGCCAGAATATGAGGATCTCAACAAAATTAGTGAATTAACAGGATTATCCTTGAAGAAAGTTCAGATGTTTGCTCAAGAAAAACTCAAATATTTTTATCAGAAACTAAATAAAGAAATGTAAAAAAAAAGGAAAGTAATTTGAAGTCGATATTGTTAGTACTTATCAACATTAAATTTGTTCATTAGATATTCATCTTCAAGAATCTTCTCTGAAAAAGCTTTTAAGCGAGAAATTTCTTTTTCAATGTCCTGCACTTTCTTTAACTTACCTAGCCCTTTATAAATTACTCCTGCTTCATTAAAAATTTTGACACACTCATCATACTTTCCAGAAACTTCTAAATCTTCAGCCAAAAATTCCATGCTTTTGGCTACATCTTGTTTCTTCCCAAGTTTTTTCTGGATCTTTAATGCTTGGTATGAAAATTTGAGGCCTTCAATATGATTTTTAAATTTAGAATGAGTCCTACCGAGTGCCCGCAAAACTGTAGCTTCTTCCATGATCAAATCATTTTCATGGCAGTAACTTAAGATCTTGTTAAGGAATTCTAATATTTCTTTTTTTTGTTCCTTTTTATTATGTAATTGCTCTCTAACTTTTTCGTAACTTTCTAAAGTTGCAGAAATATCTCCTTGTTGAAAAAGTACTTTCGATTTTTTAAAATAGTCGATTTCGGCGACCATGAGTCTCAAACGAGAATTTTTTTTTATTTTGGATTATAGAATAAGGTTCAATATAAACTATATAGATCTACCTATTTAAGCTTGATCGTTCAGAAAATGAAGCTGGATCATTCAGAAAATGTGTTTAATATTAAAAAACGGATAAATCTTTAATAACTATAACATCATGCTCGTAGTAGAATTATGAATTAGGGATTAGTCTACATGGTTTTGAATTAATTAAATATTTGTCTAAGTAAAATGCAACAAATAATAAAATTAAAAAAAAAATTAAAATATTCCTAATGGTCCGAGTAACGGCCCGAATATACATAAAAGAACAATACCGATCCCGTATATAATCCCGACTACTTTTATTTTATCTTTTCTCTCCGGAAGATCATAGACATAAAACGCTCCAACAAAGAAGTGAAAATACCCGATCAAGAGAATTAGCCAAATACCCCCAAAACTAAGATTCCACCAAGGATACTCCCAGATCAAATAATCCCCCATGTTTAAAAGGCATTCGACAAAAACACTAAAAATCGTAAAACCAATTGCCATTGCCCATCTATTTGGAAGCCCAAATATTTTTTGGTTTTTATCTTCAGGAAGGAATTTCGCAAATACGATTCCTCCGATTGAAAACATAAAAAATATCTCTATATTCCATCCAATTAAAATGATGTACGCACTGGCTCCTGGAGTTGTCCAAAATGCTGAATAGTTTGTAAACGCAAATACTAATCCATTCCAAATTTCATTGATTAGATCGAGTCCCAATAAAGTTAATCCCGCAAACACTGTGCTCCAATTTTTTGTTTCACGAGCCTTTTTAATTTCAACTCCGTAAATATACAATACTATTACCAAAAGGGTGACAACATACCAACCAGTATCGGGGTTTAGTTGCCGAAGCTTTGATAATGCTTCAAGAGATGCGTCTGTAGGTGTCATATTATAAAACTCCTATTTTATTGTTTTTTTTAATATTTTATTTTAATTTAATAATTATAATTATAATTATAAAATCACTTAGTAAATGAATGAAAAATTTATTCTTCTACTTTATTAGCAATTAGAGCTGCTGAAGCTCCAGCACCAAATCCATTATCGATATTTACAACTAATAATCCCGGAGAACAAGATTGTAACATTGTTGTTAAAGCCCCTACGCCTTTTTCACCTAAACCATAACCACTTGAAATGGGAACACCAATTACAGGTATATCTACTAGAGCAGCTACTACACCTGGAAGGGTTCCTTCCATTCCAGCACATACAATAATCACGTGAACTCCCGTTTTTACCATTTCACTTAAGGGGTTAAAAATCCTATGGATTCCCGCTATTCCTAAATCATAACTCGAAACAACTTCACATCCCATTGATTCTGCTATTACTTTTGCCTCTTCAGCTACAGGAATATCTGAGCTTCCTGCTGTTATTATTCCGACTTTTCCTTTTTTACGGGCAAACTCAAATGGTTTACGTGTTATTATTATTATTTTGGCTAATTGGTTTGTCTTTATAGAGAGATCTTGTTCATTTTTAAATTGTTCATTCAATAATATTTCTTGTTCTGCTGTATATCTAGAAATAATAGCATAATTTTTAGTATCTAAGAATGAATTGGTGATATCTAATACCATTTGTGGAGTCTTATTCTCGGCATAAATAACCTCCACTACCCCTGTTCGAATTTTTCGAAAAATATCAAGTTTAGCCAAATCTCCAACTTCTTCTATTAAGTTAGCTTTTAACAATTTCTCAGCTTCTTCAATAGAACACTTCTTATCAAGCAGTTTATTTAATATTTCTCTGATATTTTCCAGTCATATCACCAATTTAAAATGTTTCAAACTTTCAGTTCATAATAATTTATACTATAAATAGAATCTTTTGGTCTTAATAAATTTAAAAACATGGCTCCAATGTATTACTTAGACTATTTGATTATTTTAATATTACAAAGAATCTAACGATAGGTTTAAAAATACTAATTGAATCCTATTAGATGAATTCACAAGGTGATTATATGAGAAAACGCCAACGAATACTTTCCGTTCTTATTGCTCTATTTCTTTTAACGAACGGTATCTTTTTACCCCTTAATGTAATAGCCCCACCTCCAGGTTTACCAGAACAATTTATCGCAGATATCTTTTCCAGCACCAACACAACCGTACGTTTAATAAACATCAATACGATGATTACCATGGATGCTACTGACTTTTATAACAAAATTGGAATTAATTTTGATGGAAATTACACGCTGTTTAACCCAGAAAATACAACGAATCTTACCCTAATCTTACCATTCTCGCTATGTATGGATTTCCAAAACTCCACTTTTGAAGTGTCCGTAAACGATACCCAAATCCCTTTCGAAGTGTTAAGTAATACTGAAGAAAACTTAACTAGTACGGGAATAAATCTTGATTTCTTATCCAGATTTGTCGTCCATTGCCCAATAACTTTAATTACTTCCAATTTAACCCTTTTAGAAAACAATACTTACATTATTAATTATCAATTCAGCGGTTCAATACCTAAACCGTTAGATTTGCAGAATTTATTCTATATGGCGTACTATTTAGAAACTGCAAGGGTTTGGAAAGGAAATCTAACGCAAAGAGTAGAGTTTAAATTATTTGGTAAGATTCCTATATATGGTATAGCAGGGGAGTATGACGGAGATTGGCAAATCCTAGATATTCAAGGAGGGCAAAGTGTTTTATTAGAATGGAATAAAGGAAAAGTTGACACGATCTATGTAGGAATTAGATATTACGGATCAACATCCGAGGATATCTTTGAAATCGTTACTATGGTCGTTCTTAATGGCTTGGCATATATAGCAATAATAAGCGGTGTAGTAATATGGCTAAAAAGAAGGAAAAGGAACTAAGTACTACAAAATTGCTTAAATACTAATCAAAATTTAATTGCAATGCAAGATTATAAGTTTGTAATCTTAATCTAAAAAATAAGAAGTGGTTTTAATGAAAATCGACTATACATCCTATAAAGATGTAAAACTAAAAGGCAAAAAGGTTCTTATCAGAGTAGATATCAACTCAAATATTGATACTGAAAAGATGGAAATTAGAGATTCACCCCGAATTCGAGCATTAGCACCAGCATTAAATGAACACTTCAAGAAAAGTGCTGTTATTATCTTAGCTCATCAATCAAGACCTGGAAAACCTGATTTCACTGACTTGAGTTTGCATGCAAAAGAAATTGAGAAAGAAATAGGGCGTCCCGTGAAATTTGTCAAGGACATTTTTGGAGAGGTAGCGACTAAGGCAATAAAAGAATTAAAACCGGGAGAGGTATTAGTCCTTGATAATGTAAGAAAATTTGAGGGAGAAATGAAAAATTATGAGGATTTCTCTGACGCTGAAGCAACTGAATTAATACAAAAATTGTTCCCTTTAGTAGATTACGTTATTGTTGATGCATTTGGAGCGGCCCATCGTGCTCACGCATCCATTATTGGTTGGCCAAAAATGCTTGCTGGACCTATTACTGATAAAGAATTAGGTGCTTTAAAAAAAATTATAGAAAACCCAGATAAACCAATGGCAATGCTTATTGGTGGAGCAAAAGCAATAGATAAATTCAAAGCCATGAAATACAATTTCGAAAGCGATAAATTAGATTATGCTTTATGTTCGGGATTGACGGCTGTTTTGATATTTGAAGCACTTGGTAAAAATATGGGAGAACCAAACCATAAAATCATAGCTGAAGATTTGGAAGAGAACCATGACATGATAAAAGAAACATATGAAAAATTTAAGGATAAAATCCTCCTTCCAGTAGATTTAGTGATTGATGATAATGGAAACAGGAAAATAATCACCGTGGATGAAGCTGAGACATATAACGCTACTACCGGTGATATTGGCCCTCAAACTGTGGAAAATTTCAAGGAAGTCATAATGAAATGCAAAACGGTCATTGCAAATGGTCCACCAGGCATATTTGAAATGGAAGTTTTTAGGGAGTCTACAAATAAGATGGTAGATGCCATGGCTGAAGCTACTAGGAAAAATAATGCTTTAACAGTGATTGGTGGTGGTGAAATGGGTGCGGCAGCCGCAATGTCAGGGAAAGGCGATGATGTATCGTTCATTTCGACAGCAGGAGGAGCCATGTTGGAAATTCTTTCTGGTAATGACCTGCCAATGATTAGAGCTTTAAGAGAAAAGAAACTTTAAATTATATATTTTTATTTTTTTAAATTAAATATTCAAGTTCGATATTTGAATATATCTGATCCTTCTCTTCGATATATCTTCTAAAATTTTTATCATCCCAGAAATTTTCTTATGTTTGCAGCATTTAAAATGTCTTTGGAATCTCAAGAATTTTTAAGAATGAATCCAAATTAGATCGCAACTACATTCCGGACAAAATCTCTCATGGCGAAGAGGAATTATTCTTATTATCTCAGCTTTTCTTACCATTAATAACAAGCCCGAATAGTATATCAAGGAAAATTCTGGTAACCGCAAAGCCTCATGCCAGAAAAACTACCACGATTAGAGCATTTAGAAAAATGTTAATAAATGCCGCAGAAAAACGTAACGTAAGAATTAAATACATTCTCATATTAATTGTAGAGAATCCGATACCAGCAAAATTTAATAAAATATTTATTTCTTAAAAGGATATATTTCTTAATAGCATTATATGGCTTTTCTCGGGCTAGTGGTTTAGTCGTATAACGTCTCCTTGACGTGGAGAAGGTCGAGAGTTCAATCCTCTCCTGGCCCACCATAAACCTATAAGAACAGATTAAAATGCCGCTTAAAATTCGTTGGAGTTCAGAAGAGTATATCTCAATTGCTTTATTATTACTTGGTGGTTGCGGATTATTTCAGGTATTATTCATTGCGATTAGTCAATATCTATTAGGTGTAGGAAATTACCTGATTATCACAATCGTCCCTCTTGGTACCGTGTTTGCTTTGTATTTCGCATCACTAATGATTTATGAAGCATTTGCTCAGGTTGAAAGAAAAGATAAAATCAAGCGTCAATATGCTAAGTCCAGATCGGATTCTTCAAAACTGAAAGCAATTCTTAGTAATTCTATAGCACGCCCTCTACTGATTAATTTTGCATTCTTTACCACATTCTTTTTCATGACATTTTTCATAAGTTTATCCTTTGTTGATAACCAAATCTCATTTTTATTGGCAGAAATTATCTCTGGAGTTCTTTGTTTACTCATTGCTAATTATTTTGAGAAGAATTATGCTAAAGTTAGACGATTTTAGAGTTCGTGGTAATTTCAACTTATCAAAATCCCACCAATCTATTTACACTTCATAACTATTTCGTTTGGTGAAAATTTATATAATAGTTGTTTTTAGATTGTATTATAATAGTTGTTTCTAGATGTTTTTAGATAGATAAGAGTTGGAAATTAGTAGCGAATCATGGTAAATCTTGAAGTAAGATGTCCGTCTTGTTCTAAGAGAGGTAAAATTGAGGTTTCTGAAGAAAGAGTCAGAAATACCACTAGAGGTTTATACGCAGTAAATGTTTCAGAAAATATAGTTTGTGATCACTCATTTGTTGTTTATGTGGATAAAAATTTAAGCGTAAGAGATTCATTTATGGCTGATTTCCAAATTGATTTGCCAACCCCAGTCTCAAAACAAGAAATTGATAAAGATATTAGTAGTTTATCTGAATCTATTGATGTAGCGTTACTCCGAATGAATTTTACAGCCTCAATGTTTGCATATTTTTTAAAAGCCATAATTAGAAAAAAAAAAATTATCATAATCTCCGATAAAGATTTTCTACATGAACATCTTTCAAATTTTATCACGTATATTTGTAGTGAATCTTTTGATGTTAAGCACGAAATCATGCATCTTAATGATTATGATAATAAACAACACGGAAATCATGTTGTTTTTCAAGGAAACGAGGTCATGAAAGATGATGACAAAATTTTCGCCTCAAAACAAATTAAAGTCGAAAGAACAATAATTCAAACCTTTCTAAATGAGAGTGATCCAATAGCGGGCATGGTTTTATTGAAAAATGAACTCAAACGAATTTATCAACTCTCTGAAACTATTGTCGACATGGTTAAGAATTTGAAGAAGGATGAAAAAGTATATTCTAAAAATGTAATTAAAGACATCGAAAATATACACGGAACAAGACTTCAAGTACCTTATTTAGATTATTTGTTTGAAGTTGTAGCTTATTATTTTGAAGTAGAAATACCCATATCTTCAAACATTTCGAATTTCTTGGGAACTTTATAACAATCTTCGGAATTGATTTAAAAAAAAAATTAAAAAAAAAAATAATAATACATTCCTCTTGTTTAGTATTTCATGCTATTTTCGATAAACTCCATATTTGTGAACAGCATCCGTCATGGCTTTCACGTTTTCGTGTTTTGCCTCATCCGGTATGCCTGAAATCCCGCCCTCTACAATATATCCTCCGCCTTCCATGCATCCTTCTATGCTCTTCTTTACATATTCCTCAACTTTTTGAGGAGGGCCCGCTACTAATAAAGATCCGGGAACATTTCCTTTAATGCAGACATAATCTCCCATCCTATCCTTAACATCAAAGATATCGGTATCATCAAACCAGTATACCATTTTTCCCTTATGTTTTTTAGCAAATTCTTCTAAATAGTCCAAGCGTTGGTTATAACTTCCTTCAAAAAAGGGCATCGGAATATAGTCACGCGCTATCAACTTCTCCATTACGTCTGTTAAGGTGGGCCAATAAAATTCTTCAAACTGTTCATTACTCATGAATCCATCAGCACCTCTGTGTAATGGAATGAATACCACACCTTTATCGCTGAATAGAGGATTTTCTTTTTCTAAAGACTGTAATTGATAATCAACGAACAATTCACAACTTTGTTTTAGTTCTTCAGGATTTCTATACATGTCCATCATGGTTCCACGCATGCTTCTTAGCATATCAGAGATTAAATCAAAAGGAGCCATTCCAATGCCACGAAGTTGGAGCATGGGATTGCCTTGTTTATTCAACCCTTTTTCATACTTTGACATTCCAAGTGCAAAATTAATGAGGGCTAACACTGACCTTCTAGCTTGTTTAATCATTTTTTTGACGTTTTTATCCAAAATAAATGAAAGCATTGACAGGCCTCCTGTAAAGCCAATTAACTCATAAGCATTAGGTAATAATTTCATGGCATCAAATGTTGTTGATTGGGCAGGAACTATATTTTGAAGTACAAAATCCGTTGGATTTCTTAATAGATCTTTATATTGTTCAGGTTCCATCCAATGTTTCTCAATATACTGAAATGGTTGATTATCCTTTAAACGAAGTTCAGGATCAGCAGCTCCTGGCCATTTCATCTGTTTCAATCCTAACCGATCATACAGTTTTCCTAAACAAACTATAAAAATTACGGGGTATTGATCCCAGTCGTATTGTTCGAACACTTTTAAAGAATTTTTAGCAAACTTAATGGGTTTATACATAGCATCCTTATGAGTCATCCCTGCTTGAAGTGCAGAATAAAAAGTAGAGAAGGGAGCTATTGGAACCCGATCAGGTTCTTTTAAAGCTATCGCATCGTAATATCTCTGATCCTTCTCCTCCATGAGCTCTTGTTTATCTTTTTTACTCAATTTTATCCCTCCATC
The DNA here is from genome assembly GCA_030667705.1 of Promethearchaeota archaeon. Lineage (GTDB taxonomy): Archaea > Asgardarchaeota > Lokiarchaeia > Sigyniarchaeales > SOKP01 > SOKP01. The sequence goes on from DAOUVJ010000067.1 coordinate 13,838, forward strand.
CACTTAGTTGCTAAATTCACTGCTTCAACAGCACTATCTCCATAGGCATCCGCATCAACATATTCGACAATTCTTTCATCCAAGGTTCCTCCTCCAATCATAATTTTCACCTTATCACGTAATCCCGCTTCATTTATTTTTTGAATAATCTCTTTCATCGAATCAAAGGCTAAGGTTAGGAATCCACTTAAAGCTAAAACTTTAGGTTTAAATTCTTTCAAGCTTTCAATGAATTTTTCATGAGGAACATCCACTCCCAAGTCGAGAACATCAAATCCATTCACATCTAACATGAATTTTACAACATCTTTTCCAATATCATGGATATCTCCAGCTACAGTCCCTAATAACACCTTTCCTTTTTTCTTTTCAGTGCTTTGGGCATCTTTTAATTTAGGACCTAATGCTTCAAAAATTTGTCGTAAGATTTCTCCAGACATGATCAATTCAGGAAGGAAATATTCCTTATTGCTGAACTTATCCCCAATGATTTTCATTGCTTTCTTAACATCATCCATGATTTTAAGAGGATTCTCATTATTTTCAAGTCTTTTTTTAACTAGTTCATTGACGTTATTCTCATTCAATTCTACTATTTCATTTACAAAGTCCATTTTTTAGCTAATTCACCATATTTTAATTAATATTAATTAATAATGTCGTTATTTTAGATTTGAACATAACCTCTATATATAACTTATTTTTTAACCTCATCATCAAATCGACCCTCAAAGGTTAAAATTTTTACTAAAACGTCTAACTTTTTATACTACTTTGTATTCAAATTATTAACGAAATCTAAGTAAAATTGAATTAGAATTATCATTTGTTATAAAATAACTAAAGGAGGTAAGATTAATGGCATACATTATAGTCATGGGAAGCTTTCCAGCCCATGTTGGAATGGAAGTTGGTAAAACGTTTACAAAACTTGAAAAGCTACCTGATTTTGTGAAAACTGAACATGTATTCAACGCTGCTGCTGGCGATTTAACTTTTTTCTCGATTTATAAGATTGAAGATGAGGGTAAATACTTCGACGCTTTAAAAGCAATCGTAAAAAGATTTTCTGGATACAAGGATATAGTGGGTTATAAATATACTCTTTATCCAGTTTTAGAAGTAAAAGACGCCTTAAGCATATTAGGGCTAGGTTAAATTGAAAATTTTAAAAACTCAATCTAATTAACTTCTTTTTTTATTATTATTTTTATTATTTTTCTTAAGGGAAAATCTCTCTCTCTTTACTCTCGAGTAAATAACTCGACAATTTCTTCTTTAAGACCTTTTTTGGCTTCTAAATCCCCCGATTCAATAAAAAAAAAATTAATATATAGTCAATAAAATATATTACTATGCTAACAATGATATTTGTATTACTTGTAATAGTAGTTTTCATTATTCTCTTGACAATTGGTTTTAAGAGGTGGAAAAAATCCGCAATTAGAGTCATGGATGATGGAGAAGTAATGGTGACA